>NZ_DBPA01000021.1:0-16866 GCF_002300045.1 Streptococcus sp. UBA632
TTTAAAAAACGGATTTTGATTGCATTGAACATAAAGAAAGAGAGGACGAAGTTCGTCCTCTCTAGGTGTTAGCTTTTCATCTACCCACTACAGTTGACAAAGAGCCGAAAGTAGCTAGAATGCTCTTTAGTCAACGTTTTTAAGTTATTGTCATTAATAAGTGATTTTCACTATTGCTTTTTTAGGGTTATTTATATCTCATAGAGTTGTCATGGGAGTACACTAGAGTTAATTGTCACCGTTTTTATAACGGCCTACATTCATCTTCATCATATTGCACCTCCGTGGGTTCTTTCAAATCAGAAGCCTCATTTTACATTGGACTCACTCCTACTAATGTTTGTTAATCCGAAAAGAGCGATTGACTCGTCGCCACTTTGGCTTAACTTGCTCTACTTTAAAACACCTAACATGAATTGCTTTCATATCTATCTTTTGTCTTATCAAACATGGAAGCAATATGATTAGAAGCCCTATCTATTACTATTGTTACTAGCGAAAAAGTCAACCGGTCGCTTTTTCCATCTAGCCGTATCTAATCGTCTGCTTCCAACACCATTTCTTCTAAAATATGGCACCACTCCCTTTAGAAATAACGTCGTTTTATGCCGTTATTAATCTCCATTCTTATAACGTCCTACATTAACCATCAACATAAGGCATCCCTCCAATGTACTTTGTTACAAGATTTCTCGTTTACGATTAGGGTGATTAATCACCATTTTTATAGCGTCCTAGATTAAACCTCATATAGTCCACCACCTTCATAAGGTTATCCCTGCCTACCTAAATCCAAGTTGGAGACTAATCTCCGTTTTTATACCGAGCGACATGATGTTTCAACATAAGAATCATTACCTCCTTATCTTGTTTTATCTGTCATCCTTCTTTACACTTTTATTATAATGTAACCGATTACAATTGTCAAGAATTTTGCTGCTTTTTTTGTCTATTTTTTTCGATAAGTCGCTTTTGCTACTATCCGCCTAAAAACTTTGATACAATAAACGCATGATTGATTTAAAAGATTACGGTATTGAGATGTGGGAGGATGATACCATTTTGTCCTTTCGCCGCACTTTGTTGGCTTGGTACGACCAAGAAAAACGGGATTTGCCTTGGCGACGAACCAAGGACCCTTACGCGATTTGGGTGTCTGAAATCATGCTACAACAGACACAGGTCCGCACGGTTATTCCCTACTACAAGCGCTTTTTAGATTGGTTTCCCACCATTGAAAGTCTGGCAAACGCTCCTGAAGAAAAGCTCTTGAAGGCTTGGGAAGGACTGGGGTATTATTCTCGTGTCCGCAATATGCAAGCAGCTGCACAGGATATCATGACGCGATTTGGCGGGCAGTTTCCAGCCAACCACAAGGACATTCTTTCTTTGAAAGGAATTGGACCTTACACGTCTGGAGCTATTGCAAGTATTGCTTTTGGTCTGCCTGAACCAGCTGTGGATGGCAACGTGATGCGCGTGATGGCTAGGCTTTTTGAAATTAACTACGATATCGGTGACCCTAAAAATCGGAAGATTTTTCAAGCTGTGATGGAAAAACTCATTGACCCTGACCGTCCTGGGGACTTTAACCAAGCTTTGATGGATTTGGGAACCGACATTGAATCTGCCAAAAACCCACGACCACATGAATCACCAATTCGCTTTTTCTGTGCGGCTTACCTAAACGGTACCTATGACAAATACCCCATTAAATTGCCTAAGAAAAAGCCTAAACCGCTTGATTTGACTGCTTTTGTCATCCGAAATGCTGACGGGGAATTTCTCTTGGAAAAAAACACCGAGGAACGATTGCTAGGAGGCTTTTGGTCTTTTCCTATCTTGGAAATGCCTGACCAACAAACTGATAAAAAGGCAGACTTTGAGGAAGGTTACCACATACACCCAACTTGGAGTACGGCCACTTTCACGCCTGTTAAACATACCTTTAGCCACCAAAAGTGGACCGTCACATTGATTGAAGGCACCGTCGCTTCACCACAATTGACGAAAGGCAAAGAACTGCGCTGGGTGAAAAAAGACGCTTTGAGCGACTATCCCATGGCAACCCCACAGAAAAAATTATTAGAAAACTATTTGACGTCTAAAAAGACCCAATAAACACAAAAAACCTCAACGCCAAGCGTTGAGGTGCATTAGGAGATTTATGGGAGTTCTAGGCTAGGATACCTATCACTCATCAAACAATAACTTCAATCAGTGATTAAAGCCACTGCTATGAAAAAGAAAGTTTATTAGGAATGATTATAGTATAAGCGGTCTAGCTTAATGAAACCTAAACGTTTACTTATAGAAACCGTAAAGCAAACCAATGGAGATTTAAAGATAGTTAAAATACGCCAAATCAACTGTCAGGGCATTAGCCGTCACAAACTGGTGCTTGCCATTAAACTGAGCAAAATGGGTTGCCGCTTGAATGCGATAAAACTTGGCAAATTCCTGATAAAGCACAGCATCCATCTCACCCACATTTAAGAAATAAACGGTTTGGTTCATCTGTCCCAAACGGTCCAAACCTCTTTGGGTTTCAGCCTGTTCCAAGCGTCCGATAAACAACAAAAACGTTTCTTTCATATCCATTTTATTAAGCAATTCATGCAAGGTGATGAATTGGATATTGTCAGAAATGCCTTTTTTATCACGGCAGAAAAACCATCTGCCTGCTAATGTCAATAACCCTAAAACAAGAAAAGCCCTCATATCATACCTCCCACTTATTTATTCGTAAACGAAATGACTTGTGGGGTGGAAATGAGGGATTTTTTTGAATGAAACTACTTAATCCATGACTAGCATTGATTTAATGGCTTTGCGGTCACGCATATCTTGATAGGCTTGGTTGATATCATCTAGAAAATAAGTGTGGGTAAAGACACGGCCTGGATTGATATCCCCGTCAAGAACAGCCTTGAGAAGAATTTGCTTATCGTAGGTTGTCACAGAAGCTGAACCACCACCGATGATAATGTTTTGTGAAAAGGTTGAACCAAGTGGGCGATTATCGTAATGGGGCACACCCACAAAACCAACACGACCGCCGTTGTGGAGAACTCCCAGAGCTTGGTCAATAGCTGCTTCCGTACCAACACATTCTAGAGCAACATCCGCACCACCACCGAGAATGTCACGCACCTTGGCAATACCTTCTTCGCCACGTTCAGCAACGACAGCATTAGCACCTGAAGCCAAAGCCATTTGCTGACGGTCCTCATGTCGGCTCATCAAGATAATCTGAGAAGCCCCGCGCATTTTGGCCGCAATAACCGCACATTGACCAACGGCACCGTCACCGATAACAACGACCTTGTCGCCTGGCTTAACGTCAGCAACACGCGCAGCATGATAACCTGTTGGCATAACATCAGCCAAAGTAAGGAGTGATTTCATCATACCTTCTGAATAATCAGACGGTTGCCCAGGGATTTTAATCAAAGCCCAGTTAGCATAGTGGAAGCGAACATATTCTGATTGGAAACCAGAAGACCAGTTTGTATAGCCAGGGTGGTTATCACACGTTCCGTCAAAACCAGCACGGCAAGCATCACATTCCCCACAACCGTGAGTAAATGGCACGATGACAAAATCACCAGGTTGAACAGTGGTAATGGCAGGGCCAACTTCTTCGACAATACCAAGCGCTTCATGACCTGAATTGACCGAATGCGCTGCTTTTTTATCTCCATTGGCATAAGCCCAGAGGTCAGAACCACACACGCAAGCACGAACGACTTTGATAATGACATCATCATCGGCTTGTAATTGTGGTTTTGGTACCTCTTCAATAGTCATCAGACCAGCTTTTTCAAAAATGGCAGTTTTCATTGTAAATACAGGCTTTGCTTGCCATCAACATGATGACAAGTGAGCCCCTCCTTTCTTAATATTGATATTGGGACAAAACGCTCACTTATCCGCGTCCCAAACGAGTAAGCGCCAAAAGTGTGAAAACACTTTCTATTTGATTGACACCGTTATTATAATCCTTTGAGTGCACTCTAAATCAAGCCATATGAACAAAAAAGTCAGGAAAATCCCGACTTTTATGATTAGCTTAATTCTGCGACGATGTCTTTGATTTGTTCTTTGGTGTGAACCCCAGCTACTTGTTTAACCACTTTGCCATCTTTCTTGAATAACAAGGTTGGGATTGACATGATACCAAATTCTTGTGCGGTATTTGGGTTTTCGTCCACATCGATTTTAACGATTTTAAGAACATCTTCATCGATTTCTTCTGATAATTGGTCTAAAATTGGGGCTTGCATCAAGCATGGACCACACCAAGTTGCCCAAAAGTCCACTAGGACAAGCCCTTCGTTTGTTTCTGCTTCAAATGTTGCATCTGTCACGATATGTGCCATAATCTTACCGAGAACTGCCAAGACGTCAGTTCTTTTTTCCTTTTCTAATAGTCTATGTGCCTATTTTACGGGAAACTTTAGCGTTTGACAAGTAATTGCTACGTTTTCCGTGATATAATGCTATTATCATCTCAATTAAGGACAAACCATGAAAGATTACGCAGATTTTTACCAACGGCTAACGCAACCTATCCGAAAAAGACCCGCATCCATTCGCTGCTTACGCTTAAGCAATAGCCTCGTCACCAAGATAATGTACCTCATCTATCCTATCTTACTTATCTATCTTTGGTGGCAAGCTCCCAAGCGTCTAATGGCTTTTATCCTTATCCCAGCTATTGCTTTTGTGCTGGTGTCCGTCATTAGAAAACGCCTCAACGTCCCACGTCCCTACGAGGCATGGGCCATTACTCCTTTGATTGCTAAAAATACCAAGGGGCAATCTTTTCCAAGCCGTCACGTTTTTTCAGCGACCATTATCAGCATGGCTGTCTTACGACTGAATATCATCTTGGGCAGCATCTGCTTACTTCTGTCCCTCCTTTTAACTTTTTGTCGTGTGCTTGGGGGCGTCCACTATCCACGCGATGTCACGGCAGGTTTTCTCATCGGACTTGCTTGCGGGGCATTGCTCTTTCTTTTTTAATCATCACAAAATCTCCCTAGCGATGCCGTTAGAGAGATTTTTTTGTTTAACCTAAATTAGCAATGGTACAACCGCTACCGCCTGCGTTTTGCGGAGCGTATCCAAATGATTTCACGTGTTTGTTACGGCGAAGGTATTTGGTAACACCCTCACGGATAACACCCGTTCCGATACCGTGAATAATGTCCACCTGCGCCATATTATTAAGCAAGGCTTGGTCGATAAACTCATCCAATTCTTGCATGGCTTCTTCGTAACGTTTGCCTCGCAAATCCAATCTAGCACGCGGTCCTGTGCTTTTTTGGCTTTTCTTAACCACATTGACTTGTTTTTTCTTCGGTTTTTGAGCTTCCTCTTGGACTTTGACAAGGGTAAATTCGTCCTCTTTCAAAGTCATCTTAATCAAGCCAATCTGAGCTTCCCATTTGCCATCTTTGACTTTATTGGTCAAAGTACCCCGTTGTCCGTAAGCCGTCACGATGATATCATCACCCACGCGCGGCGCGCGTAATTTCTTGGCTTTCTTGAGAACCTTATTTTTAGACAAATCAACCTCAGGCGCCAATTTTTTCAGCTGGCTTTTGGCTTCGATGACTTCATGTGGTTTTAAGCGTGCTTTTTCATGCAGATTTTTGAGAATAGCTTCGCTTTCTGCCATCGCTTTGTCTACAATTTCCTGTGCTTTGACGCTGGCCTTTTCCAACTCCTTGTCCTTGGCGTGTGAAAATTCATTGTAAAGCTTCTTGACAGCACGGTTGAATTTGAGATTTTCTTGCTCCACTTCTTTGATGTGGTCCAGGCGTTTGCGGCTTTCACGCGTCTGAGCTTCCAAACGTTCGATGATGCGGTTAACATCGGTATCTGAATCCGTCAATCGCTCTGCTTCATTGACAATAATTTCTGCCAAACCAAGACGGCGAGCAATTTCAAAGGCGTTTGAACGTCCAGGAACCCCTTGCATGAAATGGTAGGTTGGACTGAGTGTGTCCGTATCAAATTCCATGCTTGCATTTTCAACAAAATCCGTTTCGATGCCGTAGGCTTTTAACTCTGGATAGTGGGTGGTTGCCATGGTTTTGACTTCCAACAAACGCAAGTGCTCCAAAATCGCCATGGCTAGGCTAGCCCCTTCTTGTGGGTCCGTACCAGCACCCAATTCATCGACCAAAACAAGGCTATCTTTATCAGCTTGGTCTAAAATACTAACGATATTGGTCATGTGGCTTGAAAAGGTTGACAAGCTCTGCTCGATAGATTGCTCATCACCAATATCTGCAAAAATTTCCTTGAAAATAGCAACCTTGCTGCCTTTATCGGCTAAAATCGGCAAACCTGATTGTGCCATCAATTGTGCCAAGCCCAAGGTTTTCAACATAACTGTCTTACCACCTGTATTGGGACCCGTGATGACTATAATCGTCAATTCCTGCATAAAATGAAGGTCATTGGCAACAGGATTGAGCAAGAGTGGGTGACGGGCTTGCAAGAGTTGAACGGTCTTATCGCTTGATAATTGTGGCACCACAGCGCGACGCTCTTGCATAAATAAGAATTTGGCGCGCACAAAGTCCAAATGCCCTAGCACCCAAGCATTGTTGCGAATGATTTGGGTATGCGGGCGAAGCATATTGGACAATTCGCGTAAAATACGTGCCATTTCGTGGCGTTCGTCAGCGCGCAATTGTGTGATTTCTTCGTTTAATTGCACCACAGCGCGTGGCTCAATATAAACTGTGCTTCCAGATGCTGAAATATCATGCACAACCCCAGAAATACGGTTGCGGTAGGTATTTTTCACAGGCAAAACCGCACGGCCATTACGGCTAGCAAGCAAGGTTTCTGTCAAATGGTCAGCTTGTTTTTTCAAAATATCTTGCAAAATCTGACGCACACGACTCTCACTGTGATTGATTTGACGACGAATCCTGCCCAATTCAGCACTGGCGAAGTTTTCAATAAACCCGCCATCGTTGATAGCCTGTAAACTTCCCTGTAAACTTGGAAGCAGTTCAAGCTTATCAAATAAGGTATTTAGAGCTGTCAACTCGACATTTTCCAAATCATTGTAAAAATGTTTGACCTCTGCAGACACTTGCAAGACCTTCTTGATATCGATGATTTCTGAAATGTTAACATCTGCTTCTAATTCCAGACGGCGCATGCTCTCAGAAACATCACGCAAACTGCCCATACCAAAGGAATGATGTTCAATGAAAATCTGCTCCATATCTGACATTTCATCAAAAGAACGCAAGATACGGTCAGCCTCTGTCATTGGTTCTAATTTGTGCAACTCCTCTTGCCCTTGCTCGGTTTGCAAGTAACCTTCGAAAAGTTGCTTGACTTTATCAAATTCTAACTGTTCTAAAATTCTTGTATTCATGCTTTCTTATCCTATAAAAATAAGGGCTAAAGCCCTTTGTTAATTCAAAACAAACCCTGCCCACAAATCTTTGATACTGTTGACAAATGGGTAAAAAGAGTCCACTAAAAATCGGACCAATCCACTGCCTGAGAGGGTATTTTGCACTAAACTCAATGGAACGGTTGCCAGCAAGGTCAAAACCAAGCTGAAAAACATCATCGTAACCAGCACCGAAAAGACACCGCTCACGACATTAGCACCAACATTGTCCCAACGATTAACAGGTGCCAAATGAACAAAGACACCCAGCAAACGAAAAGCCAGATAAACTAGACTGTAAATAGCGGTAAAGGCAGCCCCTGCATAATAAACTTGGTCCAAATCAAAGAGAGGCACATCCCGCCAAAACGCCATGGTCGCGCCTTGAACCGCATTGGCATAGGGAAGCCACAAGGTCAGCTTATCTGCCAAGGGTTGATAGAACTGCCCCGCAATAACAAGCGACAACACACTAGCCACAAGGTAGTAGGTTTGCAGAACAATTCCGCGCGCATACCCAATGTAAAACTGCCAAATAAAAACGATTAGAAGAATAGCAGATATCATACTTAATCCTCGTTAGCGTCTGATTTACTGGCTTTCTCCTTGACGTCAACAATCGTTTCCGAGCGAAGCGCCATTAACTCTTTCTCCATTTTTTCAACTTCTATTTCACGGCTAAGCTGAGTTGAAAGGGAATTGATAGCCATTAAAATAGCAACCATTTCATCATCAGCTTGGGGTAATTTTTCTTTAATAGCGGCGTATTTTTCTTTTGCAACTCTTTCGACTTCTTCCATAAAGAGATTATCTTGATCTGTCGTCAAGGTAATTGTCTTTTCTCCAAAAACAAACTTATACCGATTTTTACTTTTCATATAGTCACCTCCTTGACATTATACCGTAAAATAGCCATTTCGTAAAATACTAGGAGAAAAAACAAGACTTTGGCTATCTATTTGAGCATAGCCTTTGGTTTTATGATAAAATGGGACTATGAGTACAGTTGTTATAACTTTAAAAGGGGCAGCTTTGCAGAAACTTATAAAAACATTTAATAGCCAGCAAGTTGCCAGTAAAAATCCCTATATCACATTTGCAGCCAAAGTAGATAAGGTGATGATTTCAGTTTACACGTCAGGAAAGGTCGTCTTTCAAGGTGAAAAAGCTGAGGAAGTCGCTAAATATTTTGGCTATCAAGCGCCTGACGCATCCATCCAAACAGCACCCGCAGGGCAAAAACTAGCCCTCATCGGGTCAGATGAGGTGGGCAACGGTTCTTACTTTGGGGGCTTGGCAGTTGTGGCTAGTTTTGTCACTCCTGACAAACACGCCCTGCTTAGAAAACTAGGAGTGGATGACTCCAAACGATTGACCGATGCCAATATTCGCAAAATCGCTCCTATTCTCAAGCAAGAAATTCCCCACCGCGCTCTCCTCCTATCTCCTAAAAAATACAATCAGGTCGTGGGAGCTGGCAAACAGTACAATGCTGTTTCTGTCAAGGTAGCTTTACACAATCAAGCTATTTATTTACTACTAAAAGATGGCTTCAAACCGCAAAAAATCGTCATCGATGCTTTTACCAGCCAACAAAACTATCAAAAATATGTCAAGCAAGAAGTCAACCAATTTGACAACCCCTTGACACTAGAAGAAAAGGCTGAAGGCGAGTATTTGGCGGTGGCGGTCAGCTCGATTATTGCAAGAGATTTATTTTTGGACTATTTAGACCAGCTCAGCCAAAAAATCGGCTATCCCTTGCCAAGTGGGGCAGGGCAAAAGTCCGACTTTATTGCCAGTCAGATTTTAAAAACGCATGGAATGGCTGGTTTAGCAGAAACAGCTAAACTGCATTTTGCAAATACAAAAAAAGCTCAAGAGCTATTACGGAAAGGAAATTGAGGAAGCATTATGAAATTTCTTAAAGAATGGGGACCTTTTATCCTCTTTGTTTTGGTGCTAGGTCTTAGTCGCTTATTCCTTTGGCAGCCTGTCAAAGTCGATGGGCACTCAATGGACCCAACCTTAGCAGATGGAGAACGCTTGATTGTCCTTGACCACACGAAAATCAACCGTTTTGATATTGTTGTGGCTAAGGAAACTGAGGACGGACAAACCAAGGAAATCGTTAAACGTGTCATCGGGATGCCTGGTGATACGATCACTTACAATGATGACACGCTTTACATCAACGGTAAAGAAGTCGATGAAAAATACCTTGATGAGTACAAACAAGCCCTTGATGACGACCAACTCCAAGACATTTATGCCTATAATTCGCTCTTCCAAGAGTTGGCTGAGAAAGCAGACGCCTTTACTACGGATAGCGATGGCAATACTGAATTTACCGTTAAAGTGCCAAAAGGCGAGTACTATCTCATGGGAGATGACCGCATCGTATCGAAAGACAGCCGTGAAGTCGGAACTTTTCCGAAATCATCCATTGTTGGCGAAGTCAAATTCCGCTTCTGGCCACTTTCAAAAATCGGATTTATTGAATAAACGCACAAGGCTAGAAAAAACTCTAGCCTTGTTTTTGTTTTTCCTTTAACAAAGAAATGGTATAATAAAGCCATTCTGAACAAGCAAATGACACTAAAACAAAAATAATGAGGACAGACTTTTCATGGAATACTTTTTTTCTGGCACGGTTGAGCGAGTCATTTTCGAAAATGCTAGCAACTTTTTTAGGATTGTCTTGATGAGTATCGAGGATACCGATGCGGATTTTGATGAACCTGAGATTATCGTGACGGGGACGATGGCTGATATTGCTGAAGGCGAGGACTACACCTTTTGGGGCGAGTTAACCCAGCACCCAAAATACGGGGAGCAACTAAAGGCCTCACGTTACGAGCGTGCCAAACCCACTTCTTCTGGCTTGATCAAATACTTCTCAAGTGCCCAATTTAAAGGCATTGGCCGAAAAACGGCTGAGAAGATTGTGCAACTTTACGGTGACAATACCATTGATCATATCTTGGACGACCCTAGCCGATTAGACAACATTGCTGGTTTGTCCAAGGAAACCAAGGACCGTTTTTTAGCTCGTCTAAAACTGCATTATGGAACAGAGCAGATTTTAGCCAAACTGGCCGAATACGGCTTAACCAATCGTGTTGCCGTTGATATTTTCAATCATTATAAAGAAGACAGTTTGGAAATTATCCAAGAAAATCCCTACCAACTGGTTGAGGATATTCAAGGAGTTGGTTTTAAGATTGCAGACCAACTGGCAGAAGAATTGGGCATTGAGGCAAACGCACCACAACGTTTTCGAGCAGCACTTGTGCACACCCTTTTTGAAACTTCTATGGAACGAGGCGACACCTATGTGGAAGCACGAGATTTGTTAGAGCAAGCCATTACCACTCTCGAAGAAGCACGCCCTGTCGAATTGGACCCCGCAGCTGTCGCTCAAGAATTGTCAACACTCATCACAGAAGACAAGGTGCAAAACATTAGCACCAAGATTTTTGACAGTAGCCTTTTTTATGCCGAAGCTGGTATTAAAAAGCATCTGACACGTATCCTTGACACCCCTTTGGAAAATGCTTTTTCGGACGATGACATTCAAGAAGAAATCGCAGCTGTTGAGGAAGATTTTGCTATTTCTTATGACCAAGTCCAACGCAAGGCTATTCAAGAAGCTTTGCAAAGCAAGGTATTTATCTTGACAGGTGGGCCAGGGACTGGAAAAACCACGGTTATCAACGGCTTGATTGCTGCTTATGCGCAGCTCCACCGCATTGACCTCAATAAAACAGACATTCCTATTATCTTAGCAGCACCGACAGGACGAGCCGCACGACGAATGAATGAATTAACTGGCCTCCCCAGTGCAACCATTCACCGTCACTTAGGTTTAAATGGTGACAACGACTACCAAGCCATGGACGATTATTTGGATTGTGATTTGATTATCATTGACGAATTTTCTATGGTGGACACTTGGCTAGCTAATCAACTCTTTAGTGTCATTGCTTCAACAACTCAGGTCATTATCGTTGGGGATAGCGACCAGCTACCGTCTGTTGGTCCAGGACAAGTGCTTTCTGACTTGTTAAAAATTGACACACTCCCCCAACTTGCCCTCACCAAAATCTTTAGACAATCTGAGGATTCGACCATTGTCACGCTTGCTAACCAAATGCGACAAGGCCAATTGCCTGCCGATTTCACACAAAAAAAGCCTGACCGCTCTTATTTTGAAGCCAGTGCTACCTACATTCCTAATATGATTGCCAAGATTGTCCAATCTGCTGTTAAAAGTGGTATCAACCCGCAGGAAATTCAGATTTTAGCACCCATGTACCGTGGTGCCGCAGGGATTAACCGTCTCAACACCATTATCCAAGACTTGCTCAATCCCTTGGACAATCAGCAAGATTTTGCGTTTGGTGAGATGAGTTTTCGTAAAGGAGATAAAATTCTCCACCTTATTAACGATGCCGAGCTAAATGTCTTTAATGGCGACATCGGCTACATCACAGATTTAATTCCCGCCAAATACACCGAATCCAAGCAAGACGAACTCTATTTGTCCTTTGACGGTAATGAGGTCATTTACCCTCGCAACGAATGGCACAAAATCACCCTTGCCTACGCCATGTCTATCCACAAATCGCAAGGGAGTGAATTTCAGGTGGTTATTTTGCCAATTACACATCAAAGTCGCCGCCTCCTACAACGCAACCTCATCTACACCGCCATTACACGTTCCAAGAGTAAATTGGTGATGCTAGGAGAACTTGCCGCCTTTGATTATGCCATCAAAAATGAAGGTGATAAGCGCAAAACTTATCTTGTGCAGCGTTTTAGCAACGATAATCTAGCGCAAGAAACAGCTGAAAAACAGGTAGAAACACCACAAGAAACAGCTACACCCGAAAATCAAAATTACCAAAATGTCGCTGTTCCCGCAGACACCGCTGTCGAAGAACAGATTCAGTTAACCTTGGACATTGACAACCAAGTGGAGCAAGAAACTCAAGCCTATCGCCTGACAGAGGAAAATATCCCTTTCATCGACCCCATGATTGGCTTGACAACAGCCGACATCGAACGTTTTTTCAAATCCTAACACTAACCCCCAGACCTACTTTCGGCTGGGGGTTATCTCATGAACTCTCATGACTTGGCAGAAGGCTATTTACAACGCTTCAATTTATGGTATAATAATTTGTATTATGACATTAGTATAATTTGATATTTTGGCGGTTTGGTATGGTTTCTTATGAAAAATTACGTCAGTCCTTGCGTTCTTGGACATTGTTCATCGCTTGGATAAATGTACTCGCCGCTATCGGCAAGATTTCAGGTATTGTCAGCTACTTTGCCATCAGCAATAATTTAGATGAACTAAAGAAAACTGTGGATACTGAGGTTTATCAAACCCTGGTCGCTGCAAGTAATATTTGGTATCCCATTATCTACATCGTTGCTTTGGTGACTAACGTTGTTGTGGCTTATCTGGCTTTTAGGAACCTTGCCAAAATCAAAGAAAACGTACCTAGCTTGATGCCTTACCGTATTGCCTTGGGCTACACTGTTGTCTATAACGTTGCTATTATCATCTTAGCAGTTGCCTTGGGGGATTCACTTAGCATCACACTCTTTTTATTTCCTATTATCTTCTTGGTGCTTTATGGCTATGTTTACAACAAAGCTATCCAACTCTTGTACCGCGACGACGCAGTTGAAGTCAACTAAGTACATCACACCATTAGAAAAGCCACTGCTATTAAGTGGCTTTTTTCTATTTAAAGATGGAGGGCAATGGACTCGCTTGTATTTTCTAGTTGAGTTGCCGTGACACCTAAAAGACGTATGCCTTTTGAAGACTCTTCCAGCTGGTCAAAAATAGCTTGAGCTATTTGACTAATCGTTTTGGCATCATCTGTCGCCACGTCCAGCGTCATGCGTTTGGTCAAGGTCGAAAAATCTGAATAACGCACTTTTAAGACAATCACGCGCCCCAATTTTTGATTTTTCTTGAGGTTGTCAGACACGCGCTGCGCATTTTTGGCAATCTCTGAGCGAATACTGGCTTCATCATACAACAATTTGCCATAGGTTTTCTCACTCCCAACCGATTTGCGAATGCGATTGGGTTGCACAGGTGCATTGGAAATGCCTCTTGCTTTTCGATACAAATCGTAGCCAAAACGCCCAAAAAGGTCAATCAAGGTCATCTCAGACAAGCCCAGCAAATCCTCGCCCGTGTAAACGCCCATGTGATGGAGCTTATCCACCGAACGCTTCCCCACACCATGAAATTTTTCAATAGGCAACTGTTTTAGAAAATCTTGAGCATCTTCTGGCAAAATCAAGGTCAATCCCCTTGGTTTTTCAAAATCCGATGCCAATTTAGCCAAGAATTTATTATAAGACACCCCAGCCGAACACGTTAAACCAAGCTCTTGCCAAATGTCATACTGAATCATTTTAGCAATCTTAACCGCTGACTTGATGTTCAGTCTATTATGCGTCACATCCAGATAAGCCTCATCAATCGACATAGGCTCTACCAAATCCGTGTAACGCTTAAAAATAGCCCGAATCTGCAGCCCAATTTGACGGTATTTGTGATGATTACCAGAAATAAAAATGGCTTGCGGGCAACGCTCGTAAGCTTCTTTTGAGGACATGGCAGAATGCACGCCAAACGTTCTAGCCTCGTAATTACAAGTTGACACGACCCCACGACCGCCTGTTTTCCTAGGGTCTGCCCCAATAATGACAGGGTGCCCCTTCAAATTAGGATTATCACGCTCCTCCACCGAAGCAAAAAAAGCGTCCATATCAACATGAATAATTTTTCGAGAGGTGTCATTGATTAAAGGGAAAATCAGCATTAAGGTATCCTTTCTCCATTTATTATACCAATTTTTAGGTTTTTTCGGTTATTTTAGCTTTTTTAGTACAGTTTATTCGTATTATTCAACTGTACTAGTAAAGATTCTCACATAATTCGCTGATATCCCCTTTGGAAAACGCTTACCATATGTTAAACTATATTTGTAAATGTAACAGATGACTTGTTACTAGAATTTAAGGAGATCTCTTATTATGGCGACTGTTAAGACTACTACAGATGTTTTTGAAAAAGCTTGGGAAGGCTTTAAAGGTACTGACTGGAAAGAAAAAGCTAGTATTTCTCGTTTCGTACAAGCCAACTATACCCCATATGATGGTGACGAAAGTTTCTTGGCACCTGCGACTGAACGTTCACTCAAAGTGAAAAAAATCGTTGAAGAAACAAAAGCACATTACGAAGAAACGCGTTTCCCAATGGATACACGTCCAACATCAATCGCTGATATCCCTGCTGGATACATCTCAAAAGAAGATGAGTTGATTTACGGTATTCAAAACGACGAGTTGTTCAAATTGAACTTCATGCCTAAAGGCGGTATCCGCATGGCAGAAACAGCTCTTAAAGAACACGGTTATGAACCAGACCCAGCTGTTCATGAAATTTTCACAAAACACGTGACAACTGTAAACGATGGTATCTTCCGTGCTTACACATCTAATATCCGCCGTGCCCGTCACGCCCACACTGTAACTGGACTTCCTGATGCATACTCTCGTGGTCGTATCATCGGTGTTTACGCACGTCTTGCCCTCTACGGAGCAGACTACTTGATGAAAGAAAAAGCAAACGACTGGAACGCGATTACAGAAATTGATGAAGAATCAATTCGCCTTCGTGAAGAAGTTAACTTGCAATACCAAGCCCTTGGTGAAGTCATTAAATTGGGTGACCTTTACGGTGTCGATGTTCGCCGACCTGCGATGAACGTCAAAGAAGCTATCCAATGGACAAACATTGCTTTCATGGCTGTTTGTCGTGTGATTAACGGTGCGGCTACTTCTCTTGGACGTGTGCCCATCGTTCTTGATATTTACGCAGAACGTGACCTTGCTCGTGGTACATTTACAGAATCTGAAATCCAAGAATTTGTTGATGATTTCGTATTGAAACTTCGTACCGTAAAATTTGCTCGTACCAAAGCTTATGACGAACTTTACTCTGGTGACCCAACATTCATCACAACTTCTATGGCTGGTATGGGTGCTGACGGACGCCACCGTGTTACAAAAATGGACTACCGTTTCTTGAACACTCTTGATAACATCGGTAACGCTCCAGAACCAAACTTGACTGTTCTTTGGACAGATAAATTGCCATACGCTTTCCGTCGCTACTGCATGAAGATGTCACACAAACACTCTTCTATCCAATACGAAGGTGTGACAACAATGGCAAAAGACGGATATGGTGAAATGTCATGTATCTCATGCTGTGTGTCACCACTTGACCCAGAAAACGAAGAACAACGCCACAACATCCAATACTTCGGCGCACGTGTAAACGTCCTTAAAGCCCTTCTTACTGGTCTAAACGGCGGTTACGACGATGTTCACAAAGATTACAAAGTCTTTGATATCGAACCAGTTCGCGACGATGTGCTTGATTTTGACACTGTCAAAGCCAACTTTGAAAAATCACTTGACTGGTTGACAGATACTTACGTAGATGCCCTTAACATCATTCACTACATGACTGATAAATACAACTACGAAGCTGTTCAAATGGCATTCTTGCCAACAAAACAACGTGCTAACATGGGATTCGGTATCTGTGGTTTCGCTAATACTGTCGATACCTTGTCAGCTATCAAATACGCAACAGTTAAACCAATCCGTGACGAAGATGGCTACATCTACGACTACGAAACTATCGGAGATTACCCTCGTTGGGGTGAAGATGACCCTCGTTCAAACGAATTGGCTGAATGGTTGATTGAAGCTTACACAACTCGTCTTCGTAACCACAAACTTTACAAAGACGCTGAAGCAACTGTATCACTTCTTACCATCACATCAAACGTTGCTTACTCTAAACAAACAGGTAACTCACCAGTTCACAAAGGAGTTTACTTGAACGAAGATGGTAGCGTGAACCTTTCTAAATTGGAATTCTTCTCACCAGGTGCTAACCCATCTAACAAAGCTCGCGGTGGTTGGTTGCAAAACCTTAACTCATTGGCAAGCCTTGACTTCTCATATGCTGCCGATGGTATCTCATTGACAACCCAAGTATCACCACGTGCTCTTGGTAAGACCTTCGATGAACAAGTGGATAACCTTGTGACTATCCTTGATGGTTACTTTGAAAACGGTGGTCAACACGTTAACTTGAACGTTATGGACCTTAAAGACGTTTACGATAAGATCATGAGTGGCGAAGACGTTATCGTTCGTATCTCTGGTTACTGTGTCAACACAAAATACCTCACAAAAGAACAAAAAACAGAATTGACTCAACGTGTCTTCCACGAAGTACTTTCAATGGACGATGTCGCTGAAACTCTTTCTCAAAACTAATATGTAAAAAAGGGCTCATTGTCAACTGTAGTGGG
>NZ_DBPA01000007.1:0-16248 GCF_002300045.1 Streptococcus sp. UBA632
CGTCAGCCCATTTACCTGTTTGGGCGATTGAGGACCGTATGTTTGGCATGGACCAAAGCAAAGCCAGTCGTTTGTTGACGGATTTAGGGCAATTATTGCAGGATGTGACGCAGTTAACATAGTGAAAAAGAGGTTTCACCTCTTTTTTTAGTCTATTTAATTTGAATACTAAATTATTAAAATATCAAATTATTTTTCATAAATTTCCTTTTTTCTTTTGATAAAATAATCATAGTTATGATAGAATAGCAATCACTAAAATAATTAAATTATCAAAGTATTTTTTGATAGAGGTTTTTGTATGTCATATAGTCATATTATTTATGAAGCGGGGGAAGTGGCGATTTTAACGTTGAATCGTCCTGATATTTCAAATGGATTTAATATTCCTGTTTGCCAAGAAATCTTGGATGTTTTGGAAAAGGTAAAGCAGGATTCGACTGTCAAGCTTTTGGTTATCAAGGCTGTTGGGAAGGTCTTTTCTGTCGGCGGTGATTTGGTGGAAATGAAGCACGCAGTGGATGCGGACAACATTGCTTCACTGGTTGAGATTGCCCATTTGGTCAATCAGATTTCCTTTGCCATAAAACAATTGCCCAAACTGGTTATTATGAGTATTGACGGTGCGGTAGCTGGTGCGGCTGCTAATATGGCAGTGGCAGCTGATTTTGTGGTAGCCAGCAATAAAGTCAAATTTATTCAAGCTTTCATCGGTGTGGGGTTGGCTCCTGATGCAGGAGGACTTTTGTTGATGAGCCGTGCTATCGGTGCCAATCGTGCCAATCAATTAGCTTTGACAGGTGAAGCTTTAAATGCGGAAAAAGCCTATGAATATGGGATTGTTTACCGCTTGTGTGAATCAGACCAATTAGAGAAAACCACCTAACAACTTTGCAAACGTCTGCTCCGTGGTTCAATCAATTCTTATCGTGCTATCAAGGAAATGTCTTGGAAGGCTTCGTTTGAGGATTGGCAAGATTACACGGCTTTAGAATTGCGACTACAAGAAGATTTGGCCTTTAAGGAAGATTTCAAAGAAGGCGTGCTGGCTTTTTCTGAGAAACGACGTCCAAAATTTTCAGGAAAATAAGACGTAACGTTCAAGACTGTTTAAAGGCTTGCAAATTAATTAGCACTTTGATATAATTTGAGCGTCAAAGTTTTTTCTTGGAGGTGGTCCTTTGGATTATAATAGAATCAATGATTATCTTGTTGATATTTTTAATCGTGTTCAAGTTATCGAAGAAACGAGTTTGAGAAAGAGCCAGTTCAGTGACGTTTCTTTGAAAGAGATGCACACCATTGAAATTATTGGCAAAAATACCAATGTGACACCAAGTGATATTGCTAGGGAATTGATGTTAACCCTAGGCACTGTGACGACTAGTTTAAACAAGCTCGAGGCAAAAGGCTACATTGAGAGAAAACGTTCAAAGCTGGACCGTCGCGTTGTTCACTTGACTTTGACAAAAAAAGGGAAACTGTTAGATAGGCTCCACCGCAAGTTTCATAAAAATATGGTAATTCATATCGCTGAAGATATGAATGAACAGGAATTTGAAGCTTTGGCACAAGTTCTTAAAAATCTTCATAAGTTTCTTGAGGAGTTAATGTAATCATGGCATTTTCAAAAATAACTCAGGTGGCAGCTTATGCTCCTGAACAGATTATTAGCAATGATGATTTATCGCAGATTATGGATACCAGTGATGAATGGATTTCATCACGAACAGGTATTAGGGAGCGTCACATCACTCGTGAGGAAACGACCAGCGATTTGGGAACGCAAGTGGCTCAACAATTGCTAAAGCAATCTGGCTTGTCAGCGCAAGCTATTGATTTTATCATCGTAGCGACCATTACACCAGATAGCTTGATGCCTTCAACGGCAGCGCGTATTCAAGCCAATATCGGAGCAAGCAATGCATTTGGAATGGATATGACGGCGGCTTGCAGTGGTTTTGTCTTTGCTTTAGCAACGGCGGATAAATTTATCCAATCTGGTCTGTATCAAAGAGGTCTCGTCATTGGTGCGGAAACCTTATCAAAAACCTTGGATTGGTCTGACCGTAGTAGTTCGGTTCTCTTTGGTGATGGTGCTGGCGGTGTTTTGCTTGAAGCAAGCGATACAAAGCACTTTTTGGCAGAGTCCCTTCATACAGACGGTAGCCGCGGCGGCAGTTTGACCTCTGGATTGGTTGGCTTATCCTCTCCATTTTCTGACACAACTTCAGATGAAAAATACCTCCAGATGGACGGTCGTGCGATTTTTGATTTTGCGATTCGCGATGTGCCAAAGAGCATTAAACAATTGGTCGCAGACGCTGGCTTATCCATCGAGGATTTAGACTACTTGTTCCTACATCAAGCCAATATCAGAATCTTGAACAAAATGGCTAAAAAATTAGGGGTTAGCATGGAGAAATTGCCAGCCAATATGATGGCTTATGGTAATACCAGTGCAGCAAGTATTCCTATTTTATTATCAGAGTCAGTGGATAAAGGTATCATTGCATTAGATGGCTCACAAACGGTTTTATTCTCTGCTTTTGGTGGAGGTTTGACATGGGGAAATCTAATTGTTAAAATTTAGTTAACTACTTGTACGTTCGTACAGGAAATATATTGTATTTATTTTTAAGGAGAAAATCATCATGGCAGTATTTGAAAAAGTACAAGAAATTATCGTTGAAGAACTTGGTAAAGAACCAGAAGAAGTTAAAATGGACACAACTTTTGAAGACCTTGATGCAGACTCACTTGATGTTTTCCAAGTGATTTCAGAAATTGAAGATGCATTTGATATCCAAATCGAATCTGAAGATGGTCTTAACACAGTTGGTGACTTGGTTGCTTACGTAGAAGAAAAAACAAAATAATAGCGTTTAAGTCAAAATCAATGTTATATTGACGAAAGGAGGCGTAGGATATGGCTAGTTAGCTAGTTCATATCCTGCTCCTTCTCTTCTTATGGTTATAGTTTGATTATCAAATTATTGTCTGACTGTGGATTTAGAAGGTTAAAGATGAAAACACGTATTACAGAGTTATTAAATATCAAATACCCTGTTTTTCAGGGGGGAATGGCTTGGGTTGCTGACGGTGATTTGGCAGGAGCCGTTTCAAATGCTGGTGGTTTAGGGATTATTGGTGGTGGTAATGCCCCAAAAGAAGTCGTTAAAGCCAATATTGACAAGGTTAGAACGATAACAGATAAACCTTTTGGTGTGAATATTATGCTCTTGTCACCTTTTGTTGATGATATTGTGGATTTGGTCATTGAAGAAGGGGTCAAAGTCGTAACGACAGGCGCTGGAAATCCTGGAAAATACATGGAACGTTTTCATGAGGCAGGAATTACGGTTATTCCCGTGGTTCCAAGTGTTGCTTTGGCAAGACGCATGGAAAAATTGGGCGCGGATGCTGTGATTGCAGAAGGTATGGAAGCTGGCGGTCACATTGGTAAATTGACAACAATGACCTTGGTTCGTCAAGTGGTTGACGCGGTTGATATTCCAGTTATTGGAGCTGGTGGTATTGGTGATGGTCGTGGTGCAGCTGCTGTCTTTATGCTTGGAGCAGAAGCTATTCAAGTGGGAACGCGTTTTGTAGTGGCCAAAGAGTCAAATGCGCACCAGCAATTTAAAGATAAGATTTTAAAAGCTAAAGATATTGACACTGTGGTATCTGCCACTGTTGTGGGACACCCTGTGCGTGCCATCAAAAATAAATTAACCACTTCGTATGCCCATGCGGAAAAAGATTTCTTGGTTGGACGTAAAACTGCAGAAGATATCGAAGCTTTGGGGGCAGGTGCTTTACGCAATGCCGTTGTGGATGGTGATGTGACCATGGGTTCTGTTATGGCTGGGCAAATCGCAGGGCTTATTGCCAAAGAAGAAACGTGTGAAGATATTTTGAAAGACCTTTACTATGGCGCCAAAGAGGTTATTTTGGCGGAAGCTAAACGCTGGTCTGATAGTGAGGTAGAAAACTAAAGGACGTTAGAGATACGTCTGCCGTATAGGAGGGTTTAATGACGACAACTGCCTTTTTATTTGCAGGTCAGGGGGCACAAAAATTAGGAATGGCAAGCGATTTGTATGCGGCTTATCCTATTGTGAGAGAAACGTTTCAACAAGCGAGTGCTGTTCTTGGGTATGACCTTCGTCAGCTGATTGATACAGATGATGAAAAGTTGAACCAAACCCGCTACACACAGCCTGCTATTTTGACAACTTCCATTGCTATTTTTCGTTTGCTTCAAGAAAAAGGCTTCGAGCCTGATATGGTAGCGGGGCTTTCACTTGGTGAATATTCAGCCTTGGTAGCTTCAGGTGCCTTGGATTTTGAAGATTCGGTGGCCTTGGTTGCCAAACGCGGTGAATTTATGGAAACGGCAGCTCCGCAAGGAACTGGCAAGATGGTGGCTGTGATGAACGCTGATGCTGACTTGATTGAGGAGATGTGCCAAAAGGCTTTAGTCAAGGGTATTGTAACCCCAGCTAATTACAACACACCTAGCCAAATTGTAATTGGTGGAGAAACAGCAGCCGTGAATGCTGCGGTTGAATTGCTCAAAGAAGCAGGTGTGAAACGTTTGATTCCTTTGAAAGTGTCAGGTCCTTTCCATACGGGCTTATTGGAACCAGCGAGCCAACAATTAGCCAAAGTGCTTGAAACGGTGAGTTTTGCTGATTTTCACATTCCGCTGGTGGGCAATACCGAGGCTAAGGTGATGCGACATGACGACATCAAGCCCTTGTTGGCAAGGCAAGTCAAGGAACCTGTGCGTTTTTACGATTCCATAGTAACCATGCGTGAACTTGGCATGACTGAGGTTATCGAGATTGGTCCTGGAAAAGTCCTCAGTGGCTTTTTGCGAAAAATTGACAAGACCATTCCAACGAGAGCTGTTGAAAGTGTAGCTGATTTAGACGAATTATTGCAGAATTAGGAGATATCATGACAATCCAAAATAAAAATGTTTTTATCACGGGTTCTACGAGGGGCATTGGTTTGGCGATTGCCCATCAATTTGCTAGCCTTGGGGCAAATGTTGTCCTCAACGGTCGCTCACAAGTGGCGCCAGAGATTTTAGAAAGCTTTCAAGCTTATCCTGGTCAGGCCATTGCTATTACAGGCGATATTTCACAGGCTGAAGAAGCTAAACGCATGGTGGATGAAGCTATTGAGCGTTTGGGCTCTGTTGATATTTTGGTCAATAATGCTGGCATCACCAATGACAAATTGGTCTTGAAAATGACGGAAGAAGATTTTGAATCGGTTTTGAAGGTTAACTTAACAGGTGCCTTTAACATGACACAATCCGTCTTAAAACCGATGACACGAGCACGTCAAGGCGTTATCATTAATATATCAAGTGTCGTTGGCTTAACGGGTAATGTTGGGCAAGCCAATTATGCGGCCTCAAAAGCTGGTTTGATTGGTTTCACCAAATCAGTGGCGCGTGAAGTGGCTGCGCGTGGTATCCGTGTGAATGCTATTGCGCCAGGTTTCATCGCTTCTTACATGACGGACGTCATTCCAGAAAAAATGCAAAAGGCTATTGTTGCCAATATTCCGATGAAACGGATTGGAAAAGCGGAAGAAGTTGCTACCGTTGCAACCTTTTTAGCAGAACAAGATTATTTGACAGGTCAAGTGATTGCTATCGATGGTGGCATGACCATGCAATCTTAAGGCAGCCAGCTTAGTAAGACAGTAAGGATTCCTCTTTTAAAGGAGATAAACATGACATTAAATAGAGTTGTAGTGACAGGTTATGGGGTGACATCACCAATCGGAAATACCCCTGAAGCATTTTGGGATAGCCTTTATCAAGGCAAGATTGGTATTGGACCGATTACTAAATTTGATACGTCAGACATTCCCGTTCACAATGCAGGTGAAATCCACGATTTTCCCTTTGATCAATACTTTGTTCGTAAAGATAGAAACCGCATGGACCAATATTCTCTTTATGCTATTTATGCCGCTTTAGAGGCACTTGAACATGCTAATTTGGATATGGAAACGGTTGACCGTGACCGCACGGGGGTGATTGTGTCATCTGGTATCGGTGGTTTGCAAGAACTGCAAGAGCAAGTTATCCGTATGCATGACAAAGGCATTCGACGCATTCAACCAATGTTCATTCCTAAAGCTCTTTCTAATATGGCGGCAGGTAATATTGCCTTGCGTATTGGTGCGCGTGGTGTCTGCAAATCTGTTACAACGGCTTGTGCCTCTTCAAATGATGCGATTGGTGAAGCTTTCCGTGAAATCAAATTTGGTTACCATGATGTGATTTTAGCTGGTGGAGCAGAATCAACGATTAATGAAATTGGTATTGGTGGGTTTAATGCTTTGACAGCTTTGTCAACAACCGAAGACCCAGCTCGTTCTGCTATTCCATTTGACAAAGACCGCAATGGGTTTGTGATGGGTGAAGGTGCTGGTGTGCTTGTCCTTGAAAGCCTTGAACACGCTCAAAAACGTGGGGCAACTATTTTGGCAGAAGTTGTGGGTTATGGTAGCAACTGCGATGCTTATCACCAAACCACGCCAACTCCAGACGGTTCAGGTGCTGCGAAAGCCATTCAGTTAGCTATTGATGAGGCGGGGATTGCTCCTGAGCAAGTGGATTATGTCAATGCCCATGGTACGTCAACACAAGCCAATGAAAAAGGCGAAAGCAAGGCCATTGTTACTGTTCTTGGAAAAGAAGTGCCTGTATCATCAACTAAATCATTTACAGGTCACCTTCTTGGTGCAGCGGGTGCCGTTGAAGCGATTGCGACCATCGAAGCCATGCGTCATAGCTATATTCCAATGACGGCTGGTACGCGTGAATTGTCAGAAGATATCGAGGCAAATGTTGTTTATGGTCAAGGACAAGAAGCAGATATAGCCTATGCTATTTCGAATACCTTTGGATTTGGTGGGCACAATGCGGTGCTAGCATTTAAACGTTGGGAGGCGTAGTTGTGAATATTTCAGAAGTGAAGGATTTGATGGCGCAATTTGACCAATCAAGTCTGCGTGAATTCTCATTTAAAACGGGAGAGGCTGAGTTGAGCTTTAGTAAAAATGAATACACAGCTCCTCAACCAGTGGCAGTTCCGCCAGTTAATGCGGTGACAGTTGCTCCAGTTGTTTCTTCTCCATCTTCATCAGATGCAGAAGCAGTGAGCGAAACAGAAGAAACGCCTCTTGTCGAAGGAGATGAAGTGACTAGTCCTCTTGTTGGGGTGGCGTATTTAGCGCCAGCTCCTGATAAACCAGCCTTTGTTTCTGTTGGGGACACGGTTAAAAAGGGGCAAACCTTGCTGATTATTGAAGCTATGAAAGTCATGAATGAAATCCCTGCTCCAAAAGATGGGATTGTCACTGAAATCATGGTTACTAATGAAGAAGTTGTTGAATTTGGACAAGGATTGGTGCGTATTAAATGATTGATATCAAACAAATTCGTGAGGCTTTGCCACATCGTTACCCAATGCTTTTGGTTGACCGCGTGCTAGAAGCCAGCGATGATAAGATTGTAGCTATTAAAAATGTGACCATCAATGAACCTTTTTTCAATGGTCATTTTCCAGACTATCCTGTTATGCCAGGGGTTCTCATTATGGAGGCTTTGGCACAGACCGCAGGTGTGTTAGAATTATCAAAGGAAGAAAATAAAGGTAAATTGGTCTTTTATGCGGGTATGGACAAGGTTCGTTTTAAAAAGCAAGTTGTTCCAGGGGACCAATTGGTGATGACAGCGACATTTGTCAAACGCCGTGGCACAATTGCCGTGGTGGAAGCCAAGGCAGAAGTAGATGGGAAATTAGCGGCTTCTGGTACCTTGACCTTTGCGATTGGTCAGTAAAAGGCCTATCGTTTAGTGTTAATTCAGCTAGAAAAAGCATTTGGACAAGGATTGCAAGAAAGCAATTCCTGATAGGAGGATAAAAGCAGACGCATGTTTAAAAAAATACTAATTGCCAATCGAGGTGAGATTGCGGTGCGAATTATTCGTGCGGCGCGTGAATTGGGCATCCATACGGTCGCTGTCTATTCAGAGGTGGATAAAGAATCGTTGCATACGATTTTAGCTGATGAAGCCATTTGCATCGGTCCAGCTTGTTCAACGGATTCTTATCTGAATATGAATGCTGTCTTGTCAGCTGCTATTGTCACAGGTGCAGAAGCCATTCACCCAGGTTTTGGTTTTTTAAGTGAAAATTCCAAATTTGCAACCATGTGCGAAGAAATGCATATTAGCTTTATCGGGCCAAGTGCCAAAGTGATGGATAAGATGGGGGATAAAATCAACGCGCGTTCCGAAATGATTGCGGCAGACGTTCCTGTGATTCCTGGTTCTGATGGCGAGGTGCATACTACCCAAGAAGCCCTTGAAGTGGCTAATTATCTGGGTTATCCAGTGATGTTAAAAGCTTCTGCTGGTGGCGGTGGAAAAGGGATTCGCAAGGTAAATTCTGCCGAGGACCTCATTCCAGCCTTTGAATCAGCGTCCCAAGAAGCCTTGGCAGCCTTTGGTAATGGTGCCATGTACATCGAAAAAGTCATCTATCCCGCTAGACATATCGAGGTTCAGATTTTAGGGGATTCTTACGGTCATGTGATTCACTTGGGTGAGCGGGACTGCTCTTTGCAACGCAATAACCAAAAAGTTTTGGAAGAAAGCCCATCTGTTGCCATCGGGAAAACCTTGCGTCATCAGATTGGTCAAGCGGCCGTGCGTGCTGCCAAAGCTGTTCATTACGAAAATGCTGGTACGATAGAGTTCTTGCTTGATGAAAAGACATCAGCTTTTTACTTTATGGAAATGAATACCCGTGTTCAGGTGGAACATCCTGTGACAGAATTTGTAACCGGAGTTGATATTGTCAAGGAACAAATTCGCATCGCAGCAGGTCAACCTTTATCCTTAACCCAAGACGATGTGACGATTTCAGGTCATGCCATTGAATGCCGTATCAATGCTGAAAATCCTAAGTTTAATTTTGCTCCAAGCCTTGGAAAAATCACAGACTTGTATTTGCCAAGTGGTGGTGTGGGCTTGCGTGTGGATTCTGCTATGTATAACGGCTACACCATTCCGCTTTATTATGACAGCATGATTGCTAAAATCATCGTCCACGGTGATAATCGTTTTGATGCCTTGATGAAAATGCAGCGTGCTCTCTATGAATTAGAAATCGTGGGTGTTACTACGAATGCAGATTTTCAGATGGACTTGATTTCAGATGAGCACGTTATTGCTGGGGATTACGATACCTCATTTTTGATGGAAACCTTTTTACCCAACTACAATAAAGACAATGATTAGGAGAGCTTATGCCACTGTTTAATAAAAAAGATAAATACATTCGCATTACTCCCAATAATTCGTTGAAAACAGGCGTTAAGAGAGAAATGCCTGAAGTACCTGATGAATTGTTTGCTAAGTGTCCCGCTTGTAAGCACATGATTTACCAAAAAGATTTGGGAACTGCCAAAATCTGCCCAAGTTGTTCGTATAATTTCCGCATTTCAGCCAAGGAACGTTTGGCGATTACCGTTGACGAAGGCAGTTTTGAAGAATTGTTCACAGGTTTAGAAACCACAGACCCCCTTCATTTTCCAGGTTATCAGGAAAAATTAGCCGCAGCACGTGAAAAAACAGGGCTTGACGAAGCAGTTTTGACAGGACTTGCGACTATTAAGGGGCAAAAAGTTGCTCTTGGTATCATGGATTCGAATTTTATCATGGCGTCTATGGGAACGGTGGTTGGTGAAAAAATCACGCGTTTATTTGAATTAGCGACAGCCCAAGAACTGCCTGTTGTGCTCTTTACGGCTTCAGGCGGTGCGCGAATGCAAGAAGGTATCATGAGCTTGATGCAAATGGCTAAAATTTCTGCAGCCGTCAAACGCCATTCAAATGCAGGGTTATTTTATTTGACCATTTTGACAGACCCAACAACGGGTGGGGTGACCGCTAGTTTTGCCATGGAAGGCGATATTATTATCGCAGAACCGCAAGCTCTTGTGGGCTTTGCTGGCCGTCGTGTGATTGAAAATACCGTTCGTGAGCAACTACCAGATAATTTCCAAAAAGCCGAATTTCTTTTAGAGCATGGATTTGTGGATACCATTATCAATAGGACAGAATTGCCAGAGATGATTGCGATGCTTGTTGCACTACATGGAGGTGAAAGATGAGATCAGACGTTTCGAGAATTTTAAAAGAAGCACGGGACCAAGGGCGTTTGACGACTTTTGACTATGCTCAATTGATTTTTGATGATTTTATCGAACTGCATGGTGATCGCCATTTTGCAGATGATGGTGCGGTTGTTGGTGGCATTGCTCGTTTGGACGGTCGTCCTGTGACGGTTATCGGTATTCAAAAGGGCAAACAGTTGCAAGAAAATCTCAAACGTAATTTTGGGCAACCCAATCCTGAAGGTTACCGTAAGGCGCTACGCTTGATGAAACAAGCAGAAAAATTTGGCCGTCCCGTGGTGACTTTTATCAATACCGCAGGTGCTTACCCTGGTGTTGGGGCGGAAGAACGTGGTCAAGGTGAGGCTATTGCTCGCAATCTCTTGGAAATGAGTGATTTGAAAGTGCCTATTATTGCCATTATCATTGGTGAAGGTGGATCAGGTGGTGCCTTGGCTTTGGCTGTCGCAGACCAAGTTTGGATGCTAGAACACAGCATGTACGCGATTTTAAGTCCAGAAGGCTTTGCCTCTATCTTGTGGAAAGACGGCTCTCGTGCCTCAGAAGCCGCTCAATTGATGAAAATAACAGCAGGAGAATTGCTCAATATGGGTGTTGTTGATAAGGTTATCCCTGAGCACGGTTATTTCTCAAGTGAAATCGTCGATATGATTAAGCAGAACCTGATAACAGAATTAGAGCGTTTGAGTCAGTTACCGCTTGATACCTTGCTAGAAAACCGTTACCAACGTTTTAGAAAATATTAAAAAGCCATTCAAAGGAAGTAGCATAGAAGTATTTTAAATCCTAAAATGCTTTTATACTATTTCTTTTTTTGAGCAGACAAAAAGCCTTACTCGTTTTGCGAGCAAGGCTTTTTACAGTGGTGCGGCTTATTTTGGAGCGATAACGTCAACGCCACCCATATATGGACGAAGGACTTCAGGAATAGTCACTGAACCGTCTTCGTTTTGGTAGTTTTCAAGAATAGCAGCAACAGTACGTCCAACTGCAAGACCTGAACCGTTAAGCGTGTGGAGTAATTTCACTTTACCATCTGCTTCGTCACGGTAACGGATTTGGGCACGACGAGCTTGGAAATCTTCGGTATTTGAACAGCTTGAAATTTCACGGTAAGTGTTTTGAGCTGGAATCCAAACTTCCAAGTCGTAAGTTTTAGCAGCTGAGAAGCCCATGTCGCCAGTACATAGGGTAATCACACGGTATGGAAGTCCAAGTTTTTGAAGGATATTTTCAGCATTGGCAACCATTTTTTCCAATTCATCGTATGATGTTTCTGGTTTAGAGAATTTCACCATTTCAACTTTGTGGAATTGGTGCAAGCGAATCAAACCACGCGTGTCACGACCAGCAGAGCCTGCTTCTGAACGGAATGAAGGGCTCATGGCAGTGAAGTAGACAGGCAATTCTTTGTCATCAAGGATTTCACCGCGGTAATAGTTTGTCAAAGGAACTTCAGCTGTTGGAATCAAAACATAGTCTGAATCAGCTAATTCAAAAGTATCTTCTTTAAATTTAGGATATTGTCCAGTACCAAACATAGAATCGTGGTTGACCATGTATGGTGGAATGACTTCTGTATAACCTTCTTTAGCGTGTTCGTCCAACATGAAGTTGTAAAGGGCACGTTCTAAGCGAGCACCAAGTCCTTTGTAGAAAAGGAAGCGAGAACCAGTTACTTTGGCACCACGTTCCCAATCAAGAATACCAAGGTCTTCACCAAGGTCCCAGTGAGCTTTGATGTCAAAATGAAAATCGCGTGGTGTTCCCCAACGACGCACTTCCACATTGTCATTTTCGTCAGTACCTACAGGTACGCCCTCAGAAGGAATGTTTGGCAATGTAGTAGTGAATTCAGCTAATTTTTCGTCAATGTCAGCTAGTTCAGCGTCAGTTGCTTTGATTTCAGCTGATAAAGCTTGCATCGCTGCGATTTGTTCAGATGCATCTTCTTTGTTGCGTTTCGCTTGAGCGATAGCAGCAGAAGCTGTGTTACGTTCAGCTTTTGCTGATTCTGATTTGACAAGCAATTCACGGCGTTTGTCATCGAGTTCTTTTAACTCAGCCAATTTTTCAGCAGCAACGCCACGAGTCGCTAATTTTTGAGCCACTTCGTCAAAATCATTACGAATGCGTTTAATGTCTAACATAAGATATCCTCCAAAATGATTTTGCCCACCGTCTTGATGAACAAAAAAGCACAGATGAGTAGCTGCTGGAGCGCCTGAGCGCGGTTCCATCCAGCTTCACATCTGTGCACTTAATTTCCTTATTTGAATGCGTTAACGGTAGAATTTCGACCTTGTCCCTCTATCTGCTCGCAGCTCCCGCAGACTTTCTGAAAGAGTTTCAAATCTACTTATCCGTACGCTACTATTATACAAAAATTATTGTTTTTTGACAAATCGTCTGGCAATGGTTTGGACAAGTGTTAGCATACGAACCACTTTGTCATTGCCAATATGTTGACGAGCTACTTTTAGAATTTTTCCAGAATCTTTTGAGGCAAAGAGAAATTTTCCTTTATCGGTAAAGATTTCAAAATGTCGGCTGACTTTATTTCGGGTGACGTTGGCACCAATTTTTTCAATACTTGTCCATGGGATTTGAATGTAATCTTCGACATTAGCATCATTGTAAAATTCGATTCCCTTGTCACCTAATAGAAATTTGCCGACTTTCCCACCAAGACCTAAATAAGAAACGCCAGTTGTGGTGAATTCGACGGTAGAATTGATTGATTGTGCCATATAAACTCCTTAACACTACTTATGCTTTCATTATAGCATAAAAAAAGAAGGATGTTACTCCCTCTTTTTCGGTTATTACATGATTCCGAAGAATCGAGCTGCAATACCAACGATGAACAATGCGATGATGATTGTGATTGGAGAGATTTTCTTCTTAAGCAACCACATGCAAAGGAATGTAAGAAGAAGTCCCATCAAACCAGGAATCAATGAATCCAATTGTCCTTGTAAAGTGTTTGTTTGTTCAGAAGTTAAGCTAAGTCCGCTAGCAACTTCACCGAGAATTTTTTGAAGCTGTGGACCAGTAACGTCACCTTTAGGGAAGTTGATGTATGCACCTTCTGAAAGTGTTGTTGAAGGAAGGTTGATTGTAAATGCTACAGATACCCAACGTTCAACAAGCACCGCGAGGATGAACATACCGAGGATTGAAGCCCCTTTAGTGATTTTTTGGATGATACCACCAGACAAGTCTTTAGTGATGTTAGAACCTGCACGGTATCCGACTTCTTGTGTGTACCATAGGAAAGCCATACGGATGATGTTCCAACCAAGGAAGAAGATGATTGGTCCCATGATGTTACCAGCAAGAGCAAGTGAAGCACCAAGAGCTCCCAAGATAGGACGTACAGTGTACCAGAAGACTGGGTCACCAACACCGGCAAGCGGTCCCATCATACCGATTTTAACCCCTTGGATAGCAGTATCGTCGATTTCTGCACCGTTAGCACGTTCTTCTTCAAGCGCCATTGTAACCCCCATGATTGGAGCAGCTACGTATGGGTGTGTGTTGAAGAATTCCAAGTGACGCTCAAGAGCAGCGGCACGATCTTCTTTAGTTGTGTAAAGTTTTTTGATCGCAGGCATCAAGGCATAAGCCCAACCTAAGTTTTGCATACGTTCGTAGTTCCAAGAACCTTGAAGGAACGTTAAACGCCACCAAACTTTTCGGCGATCAGATTGTGATAATTGCAATTTTTCAGCCATTATAGTACCCCTCTCTAGTAGTCTTCCAAGATATCGCCAATTGGGTCACCAGAACCAGTAGAAGTTCCGCCGCCACCGTTTCCACCTTTTTCAGAAAGGTTAAGGTAGATGAAGGCAACTGCAACACCAATAGCACCAAGGGCGATAAGAGTAAGATCAGAAATGGCAGCAAGAGCAAAACCGATGGCAAAGAAAGGCCAAACTTCGCTTGTAGCCATCATGTTGATAACCATAGCATAACCTACGGCAACAACCATACCACCACCAACGGCCATACCACCTGACAACCATGCTGGCATAGCGTTAAGCACTGATTGTACAGCTGAAGTAGGAACAGCTAGAAGAAGTGCGGCTGGGATAGCGATACGAATACCTTGAAGGAACAAGGCAACTAAGTGAGTACGTTCAACCGCAGCGATATTTCCTTCTTTTGCAGCAGCGTCAGCACCGTGAATCAAGGCAACAGAAGCTGTACGAACAAGCATTGTAAGGAAAAGTCCGGCAACGGCAAGAGGGATAGCAGTTGCTGTTGCAACCCCGATACCATTGTGAGTGAAGTCGCCACCTTTAACCATGATGATTGCGGCAGCAACAGAAGCAAGGGCAGCGTCAGGCGCAACTGCGGCACCAATGTTCGCCCAACCAAGAGCAATCATTTGAAGTGAACCACCAAGGATAATACCAGCTTCAAGGTGTCCTGTTACAAGACCAATCAATGTACAGGCAACTAGCGGTTGGTGGAATTGGAATTCGTCGAGGATACCTTCCAAACCAGCGAAGAAAGCAATCACAACGACTAAAATCATAGAAATAATTGACATTATTCTAGTTCCTTTCGTCTATAATAGTTTTCAATGTGCGATGGTAAAACTGTCAGTGACAATTTTACTTAGTTATAAGAGTACTGAGGATTATGAAGCTTAGATATCAGCCTGATAATGCTTAGTAGCTTCCAAAATTATTGTACATTTGCTTTTTTGATAAGTTCAAACAAATCTTTTTTAGAATCGTTAGGAACTTTACGAACGTCAAATGTTACACCAAGATCACGTAATTTTTCAAATGTCGCAACATCGTCTTTATCCATAGATAAAACGTTATTAACCATTGTTTTACCAGTTGAGTGAGCCATTGAACCAACGTTTAGTTCTTTAATTGGCACGCCACCTTCGATAGCTTCAAGTGCTTCTTGAGGTGTTTCAAATAGGATAAGAGCGTGTGTATTACCAAAACGTGGATCTTTTGCAGCTTCAATCAATTTCTTGATAGGGACAACGTTTGCTTTAACACCGTTTGGTGCAGCCTGTTTGATAAGGTTTTTACGTAATTCGTCTTTAGCTACTGTATCGGATGCAACGATGATACGATCGGCTTTAGAAGCAGGTGTCCAGTTTGTCGCAACTTGTCCGTGAAGAAGACGTGTGTCAATACGAGCAAGATTGATTTTAAGTTTACCATCTCCAATGACAGTCCCTTCTGGGATTGCACCTTGGTGTACTTCTTGTGCAGCAGGTGCAGCGGCAGTTTCTTCAGCAGGGTTAAGTTCTTCAGGTAGTGCTTTGACACCATCTTTAGCTTCTTTAATGATATTTGCAACAACTTTATCCACACCTGCGTCAGCATCCATCATACGCTCTGTGTAGGCTTGGATAAGCATTGGCAAATTAAGACCTGTAATGATAGCCATCTTACGATCAGGATTTTCACCCATCACGCGACTAGCTTGGTTAAATGGAGAACCGCTCCAAAGGTCAGCTAGCACTAGGATTTCATCATCAGCATCAAATTGTGCGATAGCATCGTTGAAGTGTGCGTATAAGTCATCTGGTCCTTCACTTGGCATAAAAGTGACCACTTGAACTTTTTCTTGGTCGCCAAAGATCATAGAACCTGATTGATGAATACCTTCAGCAAATTTACCATGGCTGGCAATAATTATACCGATACCCATTCTTGTTCTTCCTCCTTTTAAATATTTTTCGTTGAAACGAAGAAGAATAATCTCCTTCCAAGCGTACTTGGCCATTCTTTTTCATTTCAAGGAAATTTAAGAACAACTTTATTGTAAAACGTTTCCAATAAAAATGCAATAGCTTTTTGAGAAAAATAGCAGAAATCCTGAAAATATTTCAGAAATATGTAAACTAAAAACCCTTACTTTTTCGGCTCTATAATTTCTGTAGTGGGTAAATCCCAAGCAGAGATTATGGAGCCTTTTCGTGTGTAGAAAAACATACTAAGATTAGTAGTGAGGAAATCTCCGACGGGAGAG
>NZ_DBPA01000033.1:0-23714 GCF_002300045.1 Streptococcus sp. UBA632
AAAAAAATCTGCTCTTGAGCTTATCTAATAAATTATGTTATACTATAAGTACCTCTTATCTAGGTACTTTTTTATCTTACAAATTGCACCCATTTTGGGTGCTTTTTTGTCCAAAATTTGTCCAAAAACTTTAAAAAATACTAGGAAAAGCAAGAAAGAAAACATTTAAAAATAGCTACTTTTATATCTCTTTTTGCCTTTTTTCTTCTTATGTAATACCCAAATATTCCCTTAGGGTGGATGATAGTTAACGTTTTCTTATGAGATGTTTTAAGCTTTATTTTAATTGCTAGTGCTAGTCTTATAAGTATAGGATATATCGGTTGATGCCATCCGTTTCTGTGTCATGAGGTGACCAATATGCAAAAGTACTCTTCTTATCGTCGGCAATTTCTCTGCTTGCTCATTTACCTTGTTGCAATCATTTATAATATAATGACTTTGAACATGGTCTTTGTTTATTTATGGATAGCGATTTTCTTGGGGCATCTGATGTTTTTGCTTTGTAGTATGTTTAAAGATCATAAGCAGTAAAAGCACCCTTTGGATAGGGTACTTTTAGTTAATTAATGGTTGCCATTATGCTATCTGCAGTAGTTGTTGGTAGAATACGTATGCGGTTGAGTGACAGCAGTCCATTGTCGGCGCTTGCGAGTCCTTCGTTGGTGGTTACCCCAAGTTTGTAATCTAGATTTTCTGCAATTTGTAAGGTTGTGTCAGAATAACGTCCAGCAGGGTAAGCGATAGCAATGGTGTCTTGATTCAAGGAATCGTCGAGATACTGTTTGGAATCCTTCATTTCGGTTGTTTGCGTAGAACTGTCTGTGGCAGATAAATCAGGATGAGTCACTGTGTGGTCTTGGAAAGACATACCGTTGTTCTTCATTTCAAGCATTTCATCAAGAGATAAATTGGCTTGGTTACCAACTGTACTAGTGATCACATTATTGGTTGCCTTGACTTGGTATTTTTGTAAAATAGGGTAGGCATTATCATAAAAATCCCACAAGCTGTCATCAAAAGTTAGCCAGATAATTTTTTGATTGCCATTTGGAAGTACATTTTCAGTTAAAACCTTGTGGACTTCCTCAGGCGTTAGGAAGTAGTAGCCTTCGTTTGACAGGCGTTGAATGTGGCTTTCAAAAGTGGTCGGGTCAACGATGAGGTTGGCGTTAGCACTTTCTTCAGGCGCCATGACGTGGATGGCGTGGTACATGAGAATCGGGAAATGGATGGCCGTGTCTTGCTTGACCCAGTCCACTTCACTGCTTTCTTGGGAAGTGGTCGATGAAGAAGTACTGCTAACAGCAATCACAGTGCTTTCTTGTTTTATGACATCTTGTGCTTGTTTTGTTGCGTGGTTAGGTTTTGCTATAAAAAAGATGGCGACTCCAGCGATAACACAAGCAAATGCTAAGAAAAACCAAATAAGGACAGTTGGTTTCTTCTTTTGGCGTCTGTGGCGATGGCTTCGTTTTTCCATAATGTAATAAAATCTCCTTGTCAAATCATTCGTTTACTTCTATTCTACTATTTTTTTGGCTTAAAATGGAAGCTTTTCTGAAAAATGACGGCTATTTTTAATGAAAGCTATTTTTCTGTAAATTCTGAATAATTTTGTGGTATAATGTAAGAAATGTGTTTATTTTAGAGAGTTTTTCTCAAATGAAGGAGGAGACGATGTCATTAAAAATTGCTTTACTTGGATTTGGTACGGTTGCTAGCGGAGTGCCGTTTTTGCTGGAAGAAAACCATTCAAAAATTGTAGAGGCAGCTCATGACACCATTGAAATCGCTAAAGTTTTGGTGAGAGATGACGAGGAAAAAAATCGTTTAAGAGCAGCAGGTCACGATTATCATTTTGTGACAAATATTGATGATATTTTAAACGATGAAAGCATTGCAATTGTGGTTGAATTGATGGGACGCATTGAGCCAGCTCGTACCTTTATCACAAGAGCCCTTGAGGCAGGCAAGCATGTGGTAACAGCCAATAAAGATTTGGTGGCGACCCATGGGAAAGAGTTGATTCAATTGGCAAAAGACAAGGAAGTTGCCTTTTATTATGAAGCAGCAGTTGCTGGGGGAATTCCAATTTTGCGTACCCTTGCCAATTCATTGACTTCAGATAAAATCACACGTATTTTGGGCGTGCTTAATGGAACGTCTAATTTCATGATGACCAAAATGGTGGATGAAGGTTGGACTTATGAGGATGCTCTTAAAACAGCTCAAGAATTAGGATATGCTGAAAGTGACCCAACAAATGACGTGGAAGGGATTGACGCGGCTTACAAAGCTGTCATTTTAAGTCAATTTGGTTTTGGAATGACCATTGATTTTGATGATGTGGCTCATAAAGGCATTACCAACATCACTCCTGACGATGTGGCAGTGGCTCAAGAATTGGGTTATGTGATTAAATTGGTGGGTGATATCCGTGAAGTTGCTTCAGGTTTGTCCGCAGAAGTGTCACCAACCTTCTTGCCAAAAACACACCCATTGGCTAGTGTCAACGATGTTATGAATGCTGTTTTTGTGGAATCTATCGGTATCGGGGAGTCGATGTACTATGGACCTGGTGCGGGTCAAAAACCAACAGCAACCTCTGTTACGGCTGATATTATTCGCATTGCACGTCGTATCAAAGACGGTAATGTTGGCAAACCATTTAATGAATTTGAGCGTGAAACCAAGATGGCTGACCCAGCAGATGTGAAGAGCCTTTATTACTTTGCGATTAACACGCCTGATAAGAAGGGGCAATTACTGCGTTTAGCTGAAATTTTCAATGCGGAAGATATCTCATTTGAGCAAGTACTTCAACAAAAAGCGAATGGCACACGTGCACGTGTGGTCATTATCACGCACGCCATGAGCCAAACCCAATTGGCATCTGTTACAGCTAAGTTGGAAGCTATTGACGATTTCCAAGTGCTTAATACATTGAAAGTATTAGGGGAATAAACTATATGAAAATTACTGTACCAGCGACTTCGGCCAATTTGGGCCCAGGTTTTGATTCGGTGGGGATTGCGGTATCCAAGTATTTAACTATTGAGGTTTTAGAGCCTTCTGAGAAATGGGAGGTCTTGCATGACTTGGACGGTGTTCCTAACGATGAGAACAATCTTTTGATTGCGACGGCTTTGAGTGTGTGCTCTGAATTAAGGCCGCACCGTGTGAAAATGGTGTCTGATGTTCCTTTGGCCAGAGGTCTGGGGTCATCGTCATCGGTTATCGTGGCAGGGATTGCCTTGGCTAATGAATTGGGGCAATTGCATTTGTCAAAAGAAGAGATGTTGGCTATTGCTACTAAAGAAGAAGGGCATCCTGATAATGTTGCGCCAGCTATTTTTGGGCAATTGGTGGTGTCATCGTACGTTGATGGCAAGGTTAGCCATGTTGTGGCCAAATTCCCTGAAACGGCTCTGATTGCTTTCATTCCTAATTATGAATTGAAAACCAGCGATAGCCGCCGTGTCTTGCCAAGTGAATTTGCTTATAAAGAGGCCGTATCCGCTTCTTCCATTGCCAATGTAGCACTTGCGGCACTTTTGACAGGTGATTTGGTGACGGCAGGTAAGGCCATTGAAGCTGACCTTTTCCATGAGCGTTTCCGCCAACAATTGGTGAAGGAATTTGCGCCAATAAAAGCAGCGGCCCATGAACTTGGTGCCTATGCCACTTATTTATCAGGAGCTGGGCCAACTATCATGGTCTTGGCGCCCAAAGATAAAGAAACAGCCATTTTTGAGTGTTTAATAGCTCTTCAGTTGGATGGTGAAGTTGTATCTTTAAACATTGACCCTCAAGGGCTTGTGATAGAATAATTCCATTATTTTAATCAAAGTGATATTAAAACACACACCTTAACGATTGGACGTCTTGTCTAATGGTTAGGGTGTTTTTTTGTTTTGTCTAAAAAACGCGGCGTATAGCGTATTTTGTCATAAAAAAGACTTATACCCAACCATAAAAAATTTAGAGTACACGATTAGGTCTTATTCTTTTATAATACTTTTATACGATTTGGAGGGGTGCTATGTTAGATTGGTCGTTTATTGTTGCAAATATTCCCCTATACCAAGAAGCTTTGGTGTTAACAGTTCGGCTGGCTTTGTTTGGTATTTTGGGAGCTATTGCGTTGGGCTTTGTCATCAGTCTTATACGCTATTATCACGTTCCGATTTTGAATACGATTTGCAAGGCTTACGTTGAATTGTCACGCAATACGCCTCTTTTGATTCAACTGTATTTTTTGTATTTTGGATTGCCAAAGATTGGTGTGATGCTTGAACCTGAAACCTGTGCTATTGTAGGCTTGATTTTTCTGGGTGGGTCTTACATGGCAGAATCTTTCCGTTCAGGCTTAGAAGCCGTTTCTGCTAGGCAATACGAAGTGGGATTGAGTATCGGATTAACACCTTTACAGAATTTTAGTTATGTCATTTTTCCGCAATCGTTGGCCGTTGCATTCCCCTCACTTGTCGCCAATGTCATTTTCTTAATCAAAGAAACGTCTGTTTTCTCCATTGTTGCTTTAGCTGACTTGATGTATGTCACTAAAGATTTGATTGGCTTGTATTATAAGACAGACGAGGCTTTGTTGATGTTGGTACTGGCTTATTTGGTGGTTTTGTTGCCCTTGCCTTTAGCAGCCAAATGGTTGGAAAGGAGGTTGAACCATGCAGGTTTCGGGATTGCACGTACTTTTTCAGGGGAATAATGTATGGCGTTTGCTTCAAGGCTTGCTGGTCACGATTAACATTGCCTTGATTTCTATTGTAATTTCTCTTGTGCTTGGGTTTTTCTTTGGTTTTCTTTTGATTTCTCGCTTTCGCGTGGTGCGTATTGCTTCTCACATGTATTTGGAATTCATTCGCATCATGCCCCAGTTAGTTCTCTTGTTTTTGGTTTATTTTGGTTTGGCACGCACTTTTAATATCAATTTATCCAGTGAAGTGGCGGCGGTGATTGTCTTTTCCATGTGGGGAACGGCTGAAATGGGCGATTTGGTCAGGGGTGCTCTACTTTCCTTACCCAAACACCAATTTGAGAGTGGTTTGGCTTTGGGGTTGAGCAAGGGACAATTGCTCATTCATGTGATTATCCCGCAAATCTTACGGCGATTATTGCCCCAAGCGGTCAATTTGATGACGCGGATGATCAAAACCACTTCCTTGATCGTGCTGATTGGGGCGGTAGAAGTGGTCAAGGTCGGGCAACAGATTATTGAGGCCAATCGTTTAACGGTTCCCAGCACCGCCATTTGGGTTTATGGCTTGATCTTTTTCTTGTATTTCGCGGTCTGTTTCCCGATTTCAAGATTATCTGGTTATTTAGAAAAGCGTTGGAAGGAGTGACTCTAGTGACAGCAATTTTAGACATTCAGGATATAACGAAGGATTATGGCGAGCAAACAGTGCTTGACCACTTGTCTTTTTCCGTTGGGAAAGGTGAAGTTTTGGTGATTTTAGGACCGTCTGGGTGTGGCAAATCAACCTTGCTGCGCTGCTTAAACGGTCTGGAACCCATTCAATCAGGGCAGGTGCGTTTAAACGGCGAAGCTATTTTAGAACACCCCAAACAATTGCCAGCTGTTCGTCAAAAAATTGGCATGGTCTTTCAATCCTACGACTTATTTCCGCATTTGACAGTGCTGAAAAACGTGATTTTGGCACCTGTCCGAGTGCAAAAGCGGCCCCGCAAAGAAGTCGAGGCAGAAGCCCTTGCTTTGCTGGAACGAGTGGGTTTGGCAGGAAAGGAAAATAGCTTGCCACATGAATTATCAGGCGGGCAGCAGCAACGTGTGGCTATTGTTAGAAGTTTGTTATTGCATCCTGAAGTTCTCTTGCTTGACGAGGTGACGGCCTCACTAGACCCTGAAATGGTGCGGGAAGTCTTGGAATTGGTCGGCGAATTGGCGCGTGAGGGATACACCATGATTATCGTGACCCATGAGTTGCAGTTTGCCAAAGCTGTGGCAGATCGTGTCTTGTTTTTGGAAAAGGGAGCGATTGTAGAAGAAGGTGACGCTAAAGCCTTTTTCAACCATCCCAAAACCCAACGTACCCAAGAATTTTTAAGTGTCTTTGATTTTTCAACAGTCACTGATTGATTATAAAAAGGAGTTTGCTATGAGAAATGTAAAACGTTTATTAGGTGTGATTGGCCTACTGGCTTTGTTTGTTGTTGGTTTGGCAGCTTGCTCAAATTCCGATGCTGATTCAACGGCATCTTCTGCCAGTTCGTCAGGTAATACGGCTAAGGCGAGAACTTTAGACGAGATTAAAAAAAGTGGCACGATTAGAATTGGTGTGTTTTCCGACAAAAAACCGTTTGGTTATGTAGATGACAAGGGCGCTTATCAAGGTTACGATGTTTATTTTGCCAATCGTTTAGCCAAAGATTTGGGTGTGGATGTCGAGTACGTGGCAGTGGACCCAGCCAGTCGTGTGGAATACTTGACGTCTGCCAAAGTGGATGTGATTTTGGCTAATTTCACGGTGACAGATGAACGTGCTAAACAAGTTGATTTTGCCTTGCCTTACATGAAAGTTGCGCTGGGTGTGGTGTCACCTAGTCAAAACCTGATTTCGTTAGTGGATGATTTGAAAGGTAAGACCTTGATTGTCGGCAAAGGGACAACGGCAGAAACCTATTTTGAGGAACATTATCCAGATGTGAAATTGCTCAAATACGACCAATACAGCGAAGCCTATCAAGCGCTTCTTGACGGTCGCGGAGATGCCTTATCAACGGACAATACGGAAGTGCTCGCTTGGGCTTTGGAAAATAAAGGCTACCAAGTCGGTATCACTAGTTTAGGAGATATTGATACCATCGCACCTGCCGTTCAAAAAGGCAACACCGAATTGCTCAACTGGTTAAATGATGAAATCAAATCTTTGGGCAATGAACAATTCTTCCACAAAGATTATCAAAAAACCTTGGAACCCGTCTATGGCCAAACCACCAATCTAGACGATTTAGTAGTTGAAGGTGGTGTCGTTAACTAAAAGAATGCAAAAAAGCCAGTAGCACTGGCTTTTTTTGGCTCTCAGTATGTTATAATGGCTACATCTATTATAAGGCAACACAAAAAGCGCAAGCCTTTTAAATTTCCCAAGACAAGAAGCAAGCGCTAAATCAAAATAGGTAGCAAAGAAAGTCAAACGGCTTTCCCACTGCTCCTATCATATCATAAGGAGACGATCGATAAAAATACTTGTTGTTATTTTTGTAATTATAATGATAGTCACTATTGCAGCAACGATTGTTGTTGAATGGTTCGCAAGGAAAATTAATAGAAAGGCGGATGAAATTGGAAAAGAATAAAAGAAAAGCTTACGCAACGAAAGAGGGGCAAGCAGAGGCGATTAAGCGTTGGATTGAAAAGAGCCCCGAGAATAGAGCACACCGCAATTATTTAAATCGCCGCTCTAACGCTCGTGGTTTTATCAGAACTATGGCGACTGCGGAAGATTTGGAAGAGTTAAAACAACTCATTTCAGAGCGCGAAAAAGACCTGAAAAACATTTAACTGGGGGATGGGAAATGGATTATCAAGAAGCGTTGGCGTGGATTCATGGGAAATTGAGATTTGGCATTAAGCCTGGTTTGGAGCGGATGGCTTGGATGTTGCAAGAGCTGGGCAATCCGCAAGAAAAAGTAGCTGCCGTGCATGTGGTGGGAACTAACGGCAAAGGCTCTGTAACAAGTTATTTGCAGCATATCTTTTCGTTAGCGAGCTATGAGGTGGGAACATTCACCTCGCCTTATATCCTTGATTTTAGGGAACGGATTAGCCTAAATGGGCAGATGATATCGCAGCCAGATTTTCTTGAGTTGGTTGAGCGGGTGCGTCCTGTGGTCGAGCGTTTGCCCTTGGAAACGGATTTGGAGCCTGCCACAGAATTTGAAGTCATTACTGTTTTAATGTTTGAATATTTTGGGCATATACACCCTGTTGACATTGCCATTATTGAAGCAGGGATGGGTGGACTTTACGATTCGACCAATGTTTTTAAGGCCTTGGCTGTGGTCTGCCCATCGATTGGTTTGGACCATCAAGCCATTTTAGGGCAGACTTACGCGGCTATTGCGGAGCAAAAAGTTGGTGTCTTGAAAGAAAAAGTGCCTTTTGTTTTTGCAACAGAGCGTGAGGATGTTCGTAAGGTTTTCATGGAAAAAGCGGCAGCTTGTCACAGTCACACCTATGAATGCCAAAAGGACTTTATTATCAACGTTCACGATAAGGCTTTTGATTACCGTGGGTTAGCGGCTATCGACAATATCCACCTCGCTATGCCAGGTTATCATCAAATGAGCAATGCTAGCCTTGCGATTACCACCGCGCTTTTACTGCAAGAGCAATACCCAAATGTGACTAATCCTATTATCAAAAAAGGCTTGGAAACCACTCACTGGGTCGGACGTACCGAGTTACTCTTTCCAAATGTCATGATTGACGGCGCCCATAATAATGAAAGCGTAGCGGCTCTGGTTAAGGTCATGGAAGCCTATAAAGACAAGACGATTCATATTTTATTTGCTGCTATTGACACCAAACCAGTGGATTCGATGCTGGAGCTGCTGAGCCAAGTGGCAACTGTTGAGGTAACGACTTTTGAGTACCCTAATGCCTTGGCCTTGGAGCGTTACCCTGAGCAGTACCGCAAAGTGGCGCACTGGCAAGATTGGCTTGCCCAAATCAATCTCGATAGTCAAGAGGATTTTTACCTCATAACAGGGTCACTCTACTTCATCTCACAGGTCCGCCCAGTGCTTTTGTCAAAAGAGGTCAATTAGGTTATAGATAAATCATCAAAAACACCTGCTTTTGGATAAATAGTCTGAAAATTAGCACACCCTTCTGGAGGGTGTTTTTTGTAAGATTTATCCGAAAATTTTCGGAAAAGTTAGGAAATGATAAAAATAAACTGTTGTATTTTGTGATATAATAGTAGGAAATAAAAAAGATTGAAATAAGTATGTCAAAGCAAGAAAAACTTGAATCAGCCGTTTATCAATTGTTGGAGGCCTTGGGTGAAAATCCAGAGCGTGAGGGGTTGTTGGATACACCAAAGCGTGTTGCGAAAATGTACCAAGAAATGTTCTCAGGTTTGCATGAGGACCCGAAAGACCAGTTTACCGCCGTTTTTTCAGAAAATCACGACGAGATTGTCTTGGTCAAAGATATTCCTTTTTATTCCATGTGTGAACACCATTTGGTGCCTTTTTATGGAAAAGCTCACGTGGCTTATTTACCGAGTGACGGCCGAGTGACTGGTTTAAGCAAGTTGGCGCGTGCGGTCGAGGTTGCCAGCAAACGCCCACAATTGCAAGAACGTTTGACAGACCAAGTGGCTACGGCGCTGGAAGAAGCCTTGCAGCCAAAAGGGGTATTTGTCATGGTAGAAGCAGAGCATATGTGCATGACCATGCGCGGCATTAAAAAACCAGGCAGCAAAACAGTCACAACCGTTGCTAAAGGGATTTTCAAAGACAATCGAGATGAGCGAAATGAAATCTTGTCTTTGATTTTGGGCAAATAGTAGCAAGTGATCACACAAGGGAGATAAGATGAAAATTGGTACACACGAGCTCGATGCAAAAGCTTGCATTATGGGAGTGCTCAATGTTACTCCAGATTCGTTTTCAGATGGCGGATCTTATATCACGGTTGAAAAGGCGCTCAAGCAAGCGGAGCAAATGATTGCAGCAGGGGCGCAAGTGATTGATGTCGGCGGCGAATCCACTCGTCCAGGAGCTAGTTTTGTAGACGCTGAGGAAGAAATCCATCGCGTGGTCCCTGTTATCAAAGCCCTCAAGGAACGTTTTGACGTTTTGGTAAGCATCGATACCTATAAAACCCAGACGGCGCGTGCGGCTCTAGAAGCTGGTGCTGATATTTTAAATGACGTTTGGGCTGGGCTTTACGATGGAGATATGCTGGCTTTGACAGCTGAAAAAAAGGTGCCCATTATGCTGATGCACAATCAAAAAGAGGAAAGCTATCAAGACATTACCCAAGACGTTTGTGATTTTTTGAGTCAGCGTGCTCAAGCTGCTCTGGAAGCTGGCGTTCCTGCGGAGTGTATTTGGTTGGATCCAGGTTTTGGTTTTGCTAAAAATGAGCAGCAAAATGTCGAACTATTAAAGGGCTTGGACAAGGTTTGCCAGCTGGGCTTTCCTGTTCTTTTTGGTATTTCACGAAAACGCACGGTAGATTATTTGCTGGGCGGAGGGACTTTGGCCAGTGAGCGTGATATGGGAACGGCTGCGCTATCAGCGTGGGCAATTGCCAAGGGTTGTCAAATGGTTCGTGTTCACAATGTTGACCTTAATCGTGATTTGGTTCGAGTGATTAGCCAGTTAGTGTGAAGGGAGTGACAGACAAGGAAAGCAGACAAGTGGCTTTCTTGTGGTGATATGGATAAGATTTATTTAAACGGCTGCCGTTTTTACGGTTATCATGGTGCCTTGGCTGAAGAACAGGTTTTGGGTCAGATTTTTCGTGTGAATTGTACCTTGTCAGTTGATTTGCAACAAGCATCGCAATCGGATGCTTTAGAAGACACGGTGCATTATGGTTTGGTCTTTGACGCTATCAAAAAACAAGTGGAAGAAAAGCGTTATGCCTTGCTAGAGCGTTTGGCGGGAGCTATTTGCCAAGACATTTTTGACCAATTTCCCTTGGTTCAAGCCATTTCCATTGAGATTTTCAAAGATAATCCCCCTATCAATGGGCATTATGATGCCGTGGGCATTGCTTTAGAGAGGAAACGTGTATGACCCGTGTGTACTTGAGTTTGGGCAGTAATATTGGTGATAGAGAAGCCTATTTATCTGCCGCGGTGGAGGCTCTGAGACAATTAGAGCAAACAAGGGTGACGGCTGTGTCTTCACTCTACGAAACAGCCGCTTGGGGGAAGACAGATCAAGACGATTTTTTGAATATCTGTTGCGAACTAGACACGTCTTTATCGCCTCAAGTCTTCTTGCAGGCTTGTCAGACCATTGAAAGGGACCTTGACCGTGTGCGGCATGAGCATTGGGGGCCTCGGACCATTGACATCGATATTCTTATCTATGGCAATGAAAAGCAAAAAACGGAAGAATTGACCCTTCCGCATCCTTATATGACTGAGCGTTCCTTTGTTTTAGTACCCTTGGCTGAGATTGCGCCAAACCTTTTGCTTGATGGTAAAGATCTGGTTTTTTATCTAGGAAAGTTAGAGGCGCAAGAAGTTCGAAAAGTTCCTTGGAAATGATCGTCAAACAGCCGTTTTTGTGCTATAATGAAAATCGGCTTTATGCCGTTTTTTAGTCATGCAAATAAGAATCAGACAACTCAAACAGCCTTATTTGTTATTAAAGAGTTAGAATTGGAAAAAACATGTTAGATTTTTTAGAAAATGAATTAGAAGGCATTGATATTCGTGTCAATGAACCTTTGAAAAAATACACTTATACCAAGGTGGGTGGTCCAGCAGATTACCTTGCCTTTCCGCGCAACCGCTATGAATTGTCACGCATTGTCGATTATGCCAATGCGCATGACATTCCTTGGATGGTCCTTGGAAATGCCAGCAATATCATTGTCAGAGATGGCGGTATCCGTGGTTTTGTGATTATGTTTGACAAGCTAAATACCGTGACGGTCAATGGTTATGTTATCGAAGCCGAAGCAGGTGCCAACCTAATTGAAACGACTCATATCGCTAAATTCCACAGTTTGACAGGTTTTGAATTTGCTTGCGGTATTCCAGGTAGCGTTGGTGGTGCGGTTTTCATGAATGCAGGTGCTTACGGCGGAGAGATTTCGCATATCTTGGTTTCAGCCAAAGTTCTCAATAAAGATGGTTCGATTGAAACTATCGCTGCGCGTGATATGGCATTTGGTTACCGTCATTCTGCGGTGCAAGATAGCGGAGCGGTGGTGATTTCAGCAAAATTCGCTCTCAAACCAGGGGATTTCCACTTGATTGAACAAGAAATGCAACGTTTGACCCATTTGCGTGAATTAAAGCAACCGTTGGAATACCCGTCATGCGGTTCGGTTTTCAAACGTCCCGTCGGTCATTTTGCAGGGCAATTGATTAGCGAAGCTGGTCTAAAAGGACATCGTATCGGTGGCGTTGAAGTCAGCAAAAAGCACGCTGGCTTTATGGTCAATGTTGCTGACGGTACTGCTCAGGATTACGAGGACCTCATTGCCTATGTGATTGACAAAGTGGAGCAGACATCTGGTGTTCGCTTGGAACGTGAAGTTCGTATTATTGGTGAAAAAAACAGTAAAGAAGCCCTCAGGAGGATTTATGAGAATTGACTAATCCAATTATTGAATTTAAAAATGTATCAAAAGTATTTGAAGACAATGGCACTGTCGTTTTAAAAGATATTAACTTTACGCTAGAAGAAGGGAAATTCTACACCCTTCTTGGTGCTTCAGGTTCTGGTAAATCAACGATTTTAAATATTATCGCTGGTTTGCTGGATGTCACGACAGGGGATGTTTACCTAGACGGTCAGCGCATCAACGATGTCCCAATCAATAAGCGTGATGTGCACACCGTTTTCCAAAATTATGCCCTTTTTCCACACATGACTGTTTTTGAAAACGTCGCTTTTCCGCTGAAACTCAAAAAAGTGGACAAAAAAGAGATTGAGCGCCGTGTAGAAGAAGCTCTTAAAATGGTGCGTTTGGATGGATTTGGCAAACGTCAAATTCAAAAACTCTCAGGTGGGCAACGCCAACGTGTCGCGATTGCACGCGCTATTATCAACGAACCACGCGTGGTCTTACTTGATGAACCCCTGTCTGCCCTTGATTTGAAATTGCGAACGGAAATGCAATACGAACTGCGTGAATTGCAGCAACGATTGGGTATCACGTTTGTCTTTGTGACACACGACCAAGAAGAAGCGCTTGCCATGTCAGATTGGATTTTTGTCATGAATGAGGGGGAAATTGTTCAATCAGGAACGCCAGTTGATATTTACGATGAGCCCATCAACCACTTCGTTGCGACCTTTATCGGTGAGTCTAATATTTTGCCAGCTACCATGATTGAAGATTACTTGGTAGAATTCAACGGCAAACGCTTTGAAGCTGTTGACGGTGGTATGCGTCCTAACGAGCCTGTTGAGGTGGTCATTCGTCCTGAAGATTTGCAAATTACCATGCCTGAAGAAGGTAAATTGCAAGTGAAAGTGGATACGCAACTCTTTCGTGGGGTGCATTATGAAATCATCGCTCATGACGATTTAGGCAATGAATGGATGATTCATTCAACCCGCAAAGCGATTGAAGGAGAGGTCATCGGACTGGATTTCACACCAGAGGACATCCACATCATGCGTCTGAATGAAACTGAGGAAGAATTTGACGCACGTATCGAAGAGTACGCTGAAGTGGAAGAGCATGAAGACGGTTTGATTCATGCCATCGAGGAGGAACGCAATGAAGAAAAACACTAGTTTCTTCTCGGTGACCTACTTGCTTTGGCTGGGGCTTTTTGTCATTGCACCTGTGGTTATGATTCTTTGGCAATCTTTTTTTGACATCCAAGGTCATTTCACTCTAGCCAATTATGAAACTTTTTTTAGCTCATGGACTTACCTGCGCATGAGTTTTAATTCCATTTTGTATGCTGCCATCATCACTTTGGTGACTTTGGTGATTTCTTACCCAACGGCCTATTTTTTAACCCGTTTGAAACATAAGCACCTCTTTTTGATGCTGGTTGTCTTACCGACCTGGATTAATTTGTTGCTGAAAGCCTATACGTTCATGGGGATTTTTGGGCAACAAGGTGGGGTCAATAACTTTTTAACCTTTATTGGTATTGGTCCTAAACAGATTTTGTTTACCGATTTTTCATTTATTTTCGTCGCTTCTTACATCGAAATTCCCTTTATGATTTTGCCTATTTTCAATGCTCTTGACGACATTGACCAAAACCTTATTCATGCTAGCCGTGACTTAGGGGCAAATGAATGGCAGACCTTTTTAAAAGTCACGCTGCCTTTATCCTTAAATGGGGTGCGAAGTGGGGTGCAATCAGTCTTTATCCCGAGTCTTAGCTTGTTCATGCTGACACGCTTGATTGGGGGAAATCGAGTGATTACACTAGGAACTGCGATTGAACAACACTTTTTGACCACTCAAAACTGGGGCATGGGTTCAACCATTGGGGTAATTTTAATTATCGCCATGATTGCGACCATGTGGGTGACTAAGGAGAGAAGAAAATGAAAAAATTTGCAAATCTTTATCTGACTTTAGTCTTTATTATCTTATACATTCCGATTGCCTACCTCATTTTTTATTCCTTTAATGAAGGTGGGGACATGAATGGGTTTACGGGCTTTACCTTGGAGCATTACCGCACCATGTTTGCAGATAGCCGCTTGATGTTAATTCTCGTGCAAACCTTTTTCTTAGCCTTTCTCAGTTCTATTTTGGCGACAGCAATTGGAACATTTGGTGCGATTTTTATTTACCAAGCCCGCCGCAAACACCAGCAAGCCTTGTTATCATTGAATAACATTTTGATGGTGGCACCAGACGTCATGATTGGGGCAAGTTTTTTGATTCTATTTACCTGTCTGGCTAGTCTTTTGCATTTCAATCTTGGCTTTATGACGGTTTTACTGAGCCATATCGCCTTTTCTATTCCCATCGTGGTGCTGATGGTTTTGCCACGCTTGCAAGAAATGAATGCAGACATGATTAATGCCGCTTATGATTTGGGGGCAACGCCTTGGCAAATGTTGCGAGAAGTCATGTTGCCTTATTTGACACCTGCGATTATTTCAGGTTTCTTCATGGCGTTTACGTATTCCCTTGATGATTTTGCGGTGACGTTCTTTGTGACAGGAAATGGTTTTTCAACCCTTTCTGTTGAGATTTATTCACGGGCTCGCCGTGGGATTTCCCTGGAAATCAATGCCCTATCAACCGTCGTCTTTCTCTTTAGTATCTTGCTTGTTATAGGGTATTACTTTATTTCTCAAGATAAGGAGGAAAAAGATGCGTAGATTATACTCGTTTATCGTGGGAGTGCTCGTAATTACGGGTGTTTTGTTTGGGGCTTCGATTTACATGAAAAGAAGTACTAGCTCAACCAGTCAATCAGACAAGCTGGTTATCTATAACTGGGGGGATTACATTGACCCTGAGTTGATTACCAAATTCACCAAAGAAACAGGTATCGAAATCCAATACGAAACCTTTGATTCCAATGAATCCATGTACACAAAAATCAAGCAGGGCGGAACAACTTATGACATTGCCGTGCCTTCTGATTACATGATTGACAAATTGAAAAAAGAAAACCTGCTCAACAAGCTGGACAAATCAAAGATTGTTGGCTTGGATAATATCGGCAAGGAATTTCTCAATCTTGGTTTTGACAAAAATAACGATTATTCCATTCCCTATTTTTGGGGAACGCTAGGGATTGTTTACAATGATACCATGGTAGATAATCCGCCTGAACATTGGACAGACCTTTGGAATCCTGAATATGCTAACGATATTATGCTGGTTGATGGAGCGCGCGAGGTGATGGGAATTGGACTTGGTGCTTTGGGTTATAGCTTGAACACCAAATCATTGCCTGAATTGGAGGCAGCTTCGCAAAAATTAGCTGCGCTGACACCCAATGTCAAGGCGATTGTGGGAGATGAGATGAAGGGCTACATGATTAATGGCGATGCCGCCATTGGGGTGACTTTCTCAGGGGAAGCCAGTGAAATGCTTGATTCGAATGAACACCTGCATTATGTCTTGCCAAGCGAAGGCTCGAACTTATGGTTTGATAACCTTGTCATTCCAAAGACAGCCAAGCACATTGACGAAGCTTATGCCTTTATCAACTTCATGTTAAGACCTGAAAATGCTGCTCAAAATGCGGAGTACATTGGTTATTCGACGCCTAATAATGCCGCGAAGGCTCTTTTGCCTGACAGTGTGAAAAATGACAAGGCTTTCTATCCATCAGAAGACACCATTTCACACTTGCAAGTTTATGACAACCTCGGTCAAAAATGGCTAGGCATTTACAACGACTTGTACTTACAATTTAAAATGTACCGCAAGTAAACAGACAGATTGAAGGGATTTCCCTTCAATTTTTTTTGATTCCCTCGAAATACCGCAGAAGTTTTATGGTATAATAGCAGCGTATGAAATCTATTGGAAAATTATGAAAACACTGTTTCATGAAAAGGAGTTTAGTATGGATCGTTATCATAAGGAGTATCAATTTTCGCTATCGTCCATTCTTAGTTTTGTATGGCGGGGCTTATTGGTTGGCTGTGTGGCAGGGACTATTGCCAGTGTTTTTCGCCTTTTAATTGAGCTCAGTTTGAAAAAAGTGGTACACCTTTACGAATTGTCCCACCAGCAGCCTAGTTTGTTGCTGATCTTATTTGGATTAAGTCTGGTTGTTGTAACTATCATTGGCTTTTTCATCCAATCTGACCCCAATATTAAAGGTTCAGGGGTTCAACACGTTGAAGCTGAATTGAAAGGTTTGTTGCACCCTAACTGGTGGTCTGTTCTTTGGAAAAAATTCTTTGGAGGTGTACTAGCCATTTCAATGGGATTTTTGCTTGGGCGTGAAGGACCTAGTATTCAGCTTGGTGCTATGGCAGGAAAAGGTATCGGGCGGTATTTTAAGGCTGGGCGTCTAGAAGAACGTGTCTTGATTGCTAGTGGTGCGGCAGCTGGTTTGTCTGCTGCTTTCAATGCCCCCGTGGCTGGATTGATGTTTGTTGTAGAAGAAGTTTACCATCAATTTTCGCGCTGGATTTGGATTAGTGCCTTGGTTGCCAGCCTAGCTGCTAACTTTATTTCCATGAATTTCTTTGGCTTGAAGCCTGTGCTTTATATGTCAGACCGCTTGCCTGTCTTGCCCTTGCGTTATTATTGGCTGATTTTATTGCTAGGAATTATCTTAGGTGTTTTGGGTTATGTTTATGAAAAAGTCACTCTAAATGGCGATTTGTTCTACCGTTATTTAGCCAAATTCATTCCAATTCCAAGTGCTTTTTACAGTGTTTTTGCGGTCTTTCTCATTATTCCTATCGGTTATTTCTACCCACAATTGCTGGGTGGGGGAAATGGTTTAATCACGTCTTTGCCAAGTAGTCACTTGACCTTGACCGCTGTCTGTCTTTATTTTGTCATTCGCTTTGTGTGGAGTACTTTTAGTTATTCTAGCGGCTTGCCAGGTGGTATTTTCTTACCAGTCTTGACCTTGGGTGCTATTTTAGGCTTTGGTTTTGGTCTGGTTGGTCAAGGCTTGGGACTTTATGCGGACAATTACCTCGTTTTATTTCTTGTGATGGGAATGTCAGGTTATTTTGGAGCCATTTCCAAAGCTCCGCTGACAGCCATGGTGTTGGTGACTGAAATGGTTGGTGATTTTCGTCAACTCATGCCAATTGCTGTGGTGAGCATTGTGGCTTATATCGTCATGGATGTCATGAAAGGGGAACCTATCTACGAAGCCTTGTTAGCTAAATTACCGATTTTAGAGGATAGAGAAGTCATTGAGCCAACGTTGGTGTCTTTGACCGTTTCAGATAAAATTGCTGGCAAGTATGTCAGAGATTTGGTTCTTCCTAAAAATGTGCTGATTACTATGCAAATTCGTGACCAACATTCTGAAGTTGTGTCAGGAAGCACGCGCTTAAATGCTGGAGATACCATTTTCCTTGTGGTCAATGAGCCAGATATCGGCAAAATAAGATCCTTACTGATGTAGTTTGTAAAATGATGGCGCTCTTTTTTCTTTCTTTGTAATTTTTGATACAATAAATGGAGAAAAAGGATTGTTTCTGATATGAACATTATCAAAGTTTATAATAACAATGTGGTTTTGGCGAAAAATGACCAGGATGAAGAACTCATTGTTATGGGAAAGGGGCTTGGTTTTCAGAAAAAACGGGCGATGCTATTGCCCCTCTTTTGATTGAAAAGACTTTTGTTTTGTGAAATGAAGGGGCTAGTGATGAATTAACACGGTTTTATTTGGAATTGTCATCATCAGGGGCTTACCTATCAACTGTTATGTCAAGTATTTTAGCAGTTTGGTTGGCATCAATGATTGAAAAAGGCATTAAGAACATCAGGCCTGATCTGGTCAAACTCTTTGTGGTACCATTTTTGACAATTATTGTCACTGCTCTTTTAACCTTCCTAGTGGTTGGTCCGATTGCTAATCTCCTAACGGACTGGCTATCTCTAGGATTCCAAACAATTTTGAACTTCAACTCAGTTCTTTATGGTTTCTTCTTGGGAGCATTGTGGCAAGTATTGGTTATGTTTGGTTTGCACTAGGCTCTTGTTTCACTTGCTATCATGAACATTACTATAAATGGTTATTCTTGCTATTCTTTTGGATCATGTCTGCCAAACTTCACTCAAACAGGTGTTCTTGAAGCGATTATTCTTAAAACCAAAGAACCAAAAGTTCGCACGATTTCAATGCCAGCCTTCATTTCATCAGTTTTTGGTGTAACCGAACCGGATAATTATGGTGTGACGCTTCCAATGAAACATCGTTCTTCATCTCATATTTCGTTTTAGGTATTGCCGGTGCTTTGGAAATATTCTTCAAAGTGTATAGCTATAGCACTAGAGTATTTGGAATCTTCCAATATCCAGCTTATATTAAGTCAGAAATGGGTGATATGTTTGATATGTGGATTATGATTAGACTTTCAGTGATTGCCATTGTTCTTGCCTTCACTATCCAAATGTTTGTTCTAGTACCATACCTTTACGGCTAACCAAAAGAAGAAAAGACACAAGCTGTGGTTGAACCAGTCCATAACTTGAAAGAATTCCAACAAGAAAGCATTGCTAGCCCAATGACAGGGAAAGTAGTGAAACTTGAAGATGTGCCAGATGAAGTTTTTGCGACAGGTGCGATGGGTAAAGGTATTGCCATTGACCCAGCAGACGGTATCGTATCATCGCCTGTTGATGGTGAAGTCACTCTTGTCTTCCCAACAGAACACGCCCGTTGGCCTACGCACAGAAAGCAGTGTCGAATTGCTCATTCACGTAGGTATGGATATGGTTTTTCTTGATGGTAAAGGCTTTACAACCTTTGTCAAAGCAGGGGATAAGGTTCAAGCTGGTAAAAACTTACTAGATTTTGATTTGAAAGCCATCCGCGATGCAGGCAGGCTTTACCAGTTATCTCACCGATTATCGTTACCAATTCGACAGACTTCAGTTATGTGCTAACCACACAAGATGCAACGGTAATAGCTGGTGATTACCTCCTAACGGCACTAGCTTAAAAATAGAGCAAAACAAAAAGCATGATTGAGTATCATGCGTTTTTTGGTGTCACGATTTGTGAGAATGCGTGAATTTTTTACGGTATTGACTTGGGGTTAATTGGTAATAACGCTTGAATTGGCGGTTAAAATTAGACAGATTATTAAAGCCGACATCCGTCGCGATATCTAAAATAGAATGCGATGTGTTGATGAGCAATTCACTGGCCTTATTGAGTCGTACTTGAATGACAAATTCAGTACAAGAAACCCCTGTTTGTTGCTTGAAAAGGGTCATGAAATGGCTCTTGCTATACCCCATAAAATGAGAGAGGTAATCAATAGACAAATTCTTTTGGTAATTGTGGTTGATGTGGTCAATCAACTGACGAATTTGCTCGTTTTTACGATAGGCATCATCTGTCGTTTTTTGAACAACATAATGATGGTAAAACAAGAGATAAAGAAATTCGTTGATTTTTGATTTGAGAGAGAGTTCAAAATGGCGGTCTTTATTGGCAGACAGCTCAAAAATGGTAAACAAACAACGTTTAATCTCATCATAGCCTCCCATGCCTGGTTGAATCCGCGGAACAAATTGGTAAAGACTGGATTGCAAGGGTTGCAAGTAACGAATGCTGACATGGTCAACTGTTGAATGGCCAATCATATCCAAATGAAAGCGGAAAGTATCCGTCACATGGGTTTGATTTTCCAAAGGATGAATAGAGTGCATACCATTTGGACGGATGAGGATAATATCACCTGCCTGACTGTCAAAATAATCGTAGTCAATATGAAAACGAGCTGACCCCTCATAAATGTAATTGATTTCTATTTCGGGATGCCAATGAAATAAAATATCTGGACGTCCTGACTCCACGACCGTTCGATAATAGTCGTAAGGAAGTAAGGACTTGTGTTCTGAATTAGTTGTCATAGTCAAACACCTTAATCATATGATAGTATTATATGATCATTATAACAAAAAACGAAAGAGATAACAGATTTGAACAGTGGTCCCCTTAGCTATTTTGCTTTAAAAGTAGTAAAATAAAGGGGTATAAGATGTATTGTCACATGATGTAAGGAGGAAGTATCATGAATGAATTGAAAAATGTATTATTGGCTGGTATTGGATTAACATCTATGACCTTAGAAAAAGCAGATACTTTTGTTAAGGATTTGGTGCAAAAGGGACGTTTAACCGTTGATGAAGGCAAAGAACTTCAAACCGAATTAAAACGCAAGAGTAGAGACCAAGCTGAAGATTTGTTGACGCAATTAGACGTCAAAACAAAACCTGTGCAATACGCCACTAAGGCAGATATCGCGCGTCTAGAAGAAAAATTAGATGCCTTATTGACCAAGGCACCAAACGATGACGACAAAGAGTAAGGACAGTTTATGTCGAATAAGCGCCTAAGAGAAATTATAGGAGTCTTTAGTGCAGTTGGCCTCACAACCTTAAAAGAAAAAGGAAAGCCCTTAAAAGACAAGTCCACACCACGAAAACTGCGCCTTGCTTTTGAGAAACTGGGCCCTAGTTTTATCAAAATCGGGCAAATTCTCTCCACTAGAAGTGACCTTTTGCCAGATGTTTACATCAAAGAACTCAGCAAGCTTCAAAATGATGTCATTCCGCTGCCGCAAGAGGAAATGTTGGCTGCTATCAAGGCAGAGTTACCTGTGCCAATGTCAGAAGTTTTTGCAGAGATTGGCACAACACCACTAGCCAGTGGTTCGGTGGCACAAACAGTGCGTGCGACCTTGGTTGATGGGCAACAAGTGGTTATCAAAATCCAGCGGCCGCATTTGCCTGAAATCATTAATGAGGATCTCAACCTTCTGATTCGATTGTCGCGTTTTATTCCCAAAGGCATTTTGCCCATGGTGAATTTTGGGGAGGTCTTTGAACAATTAAAAGAGAGTCTAAGTAGAGAGATTGATTTTCGCAATGAAGCGCAGGCCATTCAGACCTTTTCTGACTTAAACAAATCAGTTGCCTGCATTGCTACGCCCCGTTTATTTGATTCCTACACAACGCCTCGTATGCTAGTGGAGGAATACGTTGAAGGCATTCCCATCAATCATTATGATGAGTTGGTAAAGGCGGGCTATGATTTAGAGGACATTGGTAAAAAGCTGATGTTAAGCTTTATCAAGCAAGTCTTTAAGGACGGGTACTTTCATGGTGACCCTCACCCAGGAAATCTGCTGATTTCTGAAGGCAAAATCTATTTCATTGACTTTGGGATCATCGGCCAACTGGAAAATGATATGCGCGTGGCGCTCAACGATATTTTGTATAGTTTTACGGCTCAAGATGTTGAGGGCATGATGCAAGGAATTTTGGCGGTGACTAGCTTTGATTCCACCCTCAGCAAAACCGATTTGGCTCAAGATGTGGAGCGGATGTTGGCTAAATATTCTAATTTGGATTTGGGCAATCTATCCCTGACTGATTTGATAGAAGATTTGCTAGATGTGTTTGTCAAAAACGATTTGAAAGCATCGCCCAAGATTACCATTTTGGAAAAAGCCAGCCTTCAAATTGAAGGGATTTTCAGAGAATTGGCCCCAGATGTTGACCTGATGACCTTATCAAAGAATTACTTTTTGGAAAATATGGGGCCTGATATGCTCAAACAAGCCCTCAATAAAGAAACCTTGTTGATTGAGCTCTTTTATCAATTAAAAAATGGCAAGAACATTCCGCGTCGTCTAAATCAGCTTTTGGAACAAGTGTTAAATGGGCGTATTTTAATCAATCACGATATTTATGATTACAAAAAGCGGATATTGGTGATTAATCAAATGGTCAATCGTTTTGTGGTGGGCTTGCTCTTTACAGGAACTCTGCTTGCGGCGACCATTTTAAGTTTTAATCCTCAGCGCCAAGGCTTGTCAACGGCTTTGTTTAGCTTGTCCGCTATATTATTTTTGTGGGACCTTGTCCTTATCTTGAAAAAGAAAAAATGAAAATGGTTTTTAAAAATTTCCTAATTGGTTAGGAAATTTTTTCTATGTTGATTTTTGAAAGCGATTGCTATAATGAAAGAGTAGAAAACAAGGAGGTTCTAACATGTCAAAATTACCAGATAACTTTTTATGGGGCGGAGCCGTTGCTGCTCATCAGCTAGAAGGCGGATGGCAAGAAGGTGGCAAGGGCTTGAGCGTTGCGGACGTGATGACAGCAGGGCGTCACGGCGTTGCGCGTGAAATCACTGACGGAGTGGTGGAAGGCAAATATTACCCTAACCACGAAGCCATTGATTTTTACCATCATTACAAGGAAGATATCGCTTTATTTGCGGAAATGGGATTTAAATGTTTCCGAACATCAATTGCGTGGACACGTATTTTTCCAAATGGTGATGAGTTAGAGCCAAATGAAGCTGGTTTGCAGTTTTACGATGATTTATTTGATGAATGCTTGAAACACGGTATTGAGCCTGTTGTGACCTTGTCACACTTTGAATTGCCATTTCATCTGGTTAAGGCTTATGGCGGTTTTACCAATCGCAAAGTAATTGATTTCTTTGTGAGGTTCGCAGAAACGTGCTTCCGTCGTTACAAAGACAAGGTTAAATATTGGATGACCTTCAATGAAATCAATAACCAAGCCAATTACCAAGAAGATTTTGCACCATTTACCAACTCAGGTATCGTCTATAAAGAAGGTTATGACCGTGAAGCCATCATGTATCAAGCGGCGCACTATGAATTGGTTGCGTCAGCGTGTGTGGTAAAAATTGGGCATGAGATTAACCCTGACTTTCAAATTGGTTGTATGATTGCTATGTGTCCGATTTATCCAGCAACCTGCAATCCCAAAGATATCCTAATGGCACAAAAAGCTATGGAAAAGCGCTATTATTTTGCGGACGTTCATGTTCATGGTTTTTATCCAAATCACATTCTTAAATACTGGGAACGCAAAGGTATTGACATTGACATTACCGAGCAAGATTTGGATGATTTGATGAATGGGACCGTTGATTATATCGGTTTTTCATACTATATGTCTTTTGCGATTGATGCTCACCGTGAAAATAATCCGCATTTTGACTACTTGGAAACAGAAGATTTAATCCGCAATCCGTATGTAGAAGCATCTGAGTGGGATTGGCAAATTGACCCAGAAGGACTGCGTTATAGCCTGAATTGGTTCACTGATATGTACCACTTGCCTTTATTTATCGTTGAAAATGGTTTTGGTGCCATTGACCAAGTGGAGGAAGACGGTATGGTGCATGATGATTACCGTATTGCCTACCTTGGCGCTCACATTAAGGAAATGATGAAAGCTATTGATGAAGATGGTGTTGATTTGATTGGGTACACGCCTTGGGGCTGTATTGACCTTGTTTCAGCAGGAACAGGTGAAATGCGGAAACGTT
>NZ_DBPA01000058.1:0-4977 GCF_002300045.1 Streptococcus sp. UBA632
AAGGGTCTGGCAACAGAAGGTCTAACCGCAGACTTTTTGGATATAGACCAAAATGGGATTTTATTGCTTAATGTGCAAACAGGAACTAAAATAAACGAAACGGTTTATATTATTCCAGCCAACACCATCTTTCCAGAATCGTATTTGAATGGGAATCAAGACACTTCAGATACCAGCAAAGACCGATTGATTATCTCTGAAGATATTTCTTCTCAAGACTTGGCAAACAAGGTTTATTACCATGTGACAAACTAGTGGATTCTTTTTTTAAAACTCACTTAAAAAAACAGCCCATTTGGCTGTTTTTTTTGCTATAATAGGAATGGAAAAATTAGAGGTGAAAGATGTCTTACGAGAATTTATTAAAACGTTTTTTAACGTATGTTAAAGTCAATACGCGTAGTAATCCGAACAGCACAACAGTGCCGTCAACGCAATCCCAAGTGGATTTTGCTTTGAACGTGCTAAAACCTGAAATGGAAGCTGTTGGTTTGCAAGATGTGCATTATTTGCCTAATGGCTACTTGGTTGGAACATTGCCTGCCAATGATGCGACTAAAACCCGTAAAATTGGGTTTATTGCACATATGGATACGGCTGATTTCAATGCTGAAGGGGTTAACCCGCAAGTGATTGATAACTATGTTGGTGGATTTATTGAACTTGGCCAATCAGGTTACACACTAGACCCAGCAGAATTTCCAAATCTTAATAACTACCTTGGTCAAACCTTGGTGACAACTGATGGGACAACTTTGCTAGGCTCTGATGACAAATCAGGGATTGCTGAAATTATGACAGCAATTGAGTATTTGGTGGCTCATCCTGAAATCAAACACGGGGAAATTCGTGTTGGTTTTGGTCCAGATGAAGAAATCGGTGTTGGTGCTAATCATTTTGATGTGGATGATTTTGATGTGGATTTTGCCTACACCGTTGATGGTGGTCCACTTGGTGAATTGCAATACGAAACCTTTAGCGCAGCAGCTTTAGAAGTTGATTTTAAAGGGCGTAATGTTCACCCAGGAACGGCTAAAAACCAAATGATTAATGCTTTGCAATTAGCTATTGATTTCCATAATCAATTGCCAGAAGCTGACCGTCCTGAAAATACGGAAGGATATGAAGGCTTCTTCCATCTTCACGGAATGGAAGGAACAGTTGATGAAGCGCATAGTTCCTATATTATCCGCGATTTTGAAGATGCTTCTTTTGAAGGGCGTAAGGCTCTCGTACAAGAGATTGCGGACAAGATGAATAAAGCCCTCAGCAAAGAATGTGTTTTTGTTCATTTGAATGACCAATATTACAACATGAAAAAAGTCATTGAAAAGGATATGACACCAATTGAATTAGCCAAAGAGGTCATGGAAGATTTGAACATCAAACCTGTTATTGAGCCAATTCGTGGTGGAACAGACGGTTCAAAAATTTCATTTATGGGCATTCCAACACCAAACTTGTTTGCTGGTGGTGAAAACATGCACGGTCGTTTTGAATTCGTCAGTCTTCAAACAATGGAAAAAGCAGTTGATGTGATTATTGGGATTGTCCGAAAATAAGCTCATTTAAGCGTTGCATAAGCATTAGTTGATAAAATCAAACGGTGGAGGAACATTGTGATTAAAATCTTTGGAAAGATGCGATACCATTGGCAACCTGAATTATCATGGCTGATTACGTATTGGTCAATTGCTCTTGCGCCGATGTTTATTGCATTCTCATTGTTATTTGAACGAACTAAAATACCCAACCATTTCTTTGTATTGTTTGCGACTTTTGTGATTCTAGTTGGGCTAGGTTTTCACCGCTATTTCATCATTGAAGATGATGGAAAATTAAGAATTGTGGCCTTAAATCCATTTAGACGCTCAAGAGTAGCGATAGCGCAAATTCAAACGATTGAGGTTAATAAATCTGGTATTGTGATGAAAATCAAAAACCAACCCGATCGTATCTTTTATATGCGAAAATGGCCGAAAAAATACTTCTTAGATGCTTTAGTGTTACGTCCAGAGTTTGCTGGCGAGGTCGTTTTAACAGATAATTTGATTAAGTTGGATTATTTTGAAGCTTACCATAATGAGACAAAAGCTCCTACGAAATAGTAAGAGCTTTTGTCGGGCAGTTTTTAACGGCTGTTATGGTATCAACATCTGTGCTAGGAATAACTTTTTCTAAGCTATCAGAATCAGTAAACTTAACAATGCCATCGTCGTGGTAGTCAAATACCGAAGAATAGGTCTGACATAATCCGCAGGCGATACATTGTTTTGGTATTATTTGTACTTTCATAGTATTATTGTAATATGAATTGATTGATTTAACAAGGGGACATTATGACAAAACAACCATGGGAAGAAAAAGTCGTAGAGGATAAAGACCAATCTGCTAATCGTAAAACAAAGGGCTCAGTAGTGAGCACACCTTTGTTGACCGGTTTGCTTAGTGTGTTCTTTGTGATCATTGTGGCTATTTTATTTGTTGTCTTTTACACTTCAAATCGAAGTGGTGACAAGGTATCTGAAACCTCTAATTTTTACGGGGCTTCTACAAGCAGCAGTGTCAGCACGTCATCAAGCACTGAAACATCAGAAACAACTTCTGAGGAAACACCTTCAGAAAGTGATTCGACCTCAGAGGCGCCAGCTGAGAGCACAGAAGAAACACCAGCGACTAGCCAAAGTACAGATACAACGCCTTCTTCATCAAGTACAGATACGTCTAGCAACGGTGGGACTATTACCGTATTGCCAGGTGAAGGAGCTGCATCTATTGCCGCACGTGCTGGTATTTCAGTCGACACGCTTTACCAACTCAATCCAAGTCACATGACATCAGGTTACTGGTATGCTAACCCAGGTGATGTCGTTAACGTTAACTAAGAAAGACAGAGGAATATGAAATCAATTAGAATTGCGATTGATGGTCCTGCTTCAAGTGGAAAGAGTACAGTAGCCAAGATTTTAGCACATAATCTTGGCTATACTTATCTAGATACTGGGGCTATGTACCGTTCAGCTACTTATCTCGCTTTGAAAAACAATCTTCAAATAGATGATGTGCAGGGCATTTTAAAAGCCTTGTCTGACAATCCGATCTCTTTTGGACGTGCCAAAGATGGTAGCCAAACCGTTTTTGTTGGTCAGACAGAAGTCACACGTGCCATTCGTGACAATGATGTGACGGCTAATGTGTCACATATTGCAGCTATTCCAGAAATTCGTGAAGAATTAGTTGAGCAGCAGCGTCGTATTGCCAAAGACGGTGCCATTATTATGGATGGTCGTGATATTGGGACAGTTGTCTTGCCTGATGCAGAATTGAAAATCTTTTTAATTGCGTCAGTGGAAGAACGTGCTCAACGTCGTTTCAAAGAAAATCAAGAGCGAGGAATTGCGACCGATTTTGAAACTTTGAAAAAAGAGATTGCAGAGCGGGATTATAAGGACAGTCATCGTGAGGTTTCTCCTTTGAAACCAGCTTCTGATGCCATTACATTTGACACGACAGGTGTTGACATTGATGGTGTTGTCGCATTTATTCAAGAAAAAGCAGAGAAAATGATTGACATGGCTTAACATTCGTGCTATAATTTAAAACAATGAGAAAAGCAGAAGTGAGAACTTCTCGCCTTGCGACTACGGTTGTCTGGCCCAACATGTCAAACATTCCTTATGGAATATTACGTGTGTGCGGGCTTGTTTCTCAAGTCCGTTTCGTTTTTCTCTAAAAAAATAAAGAGGTGAAGATCATAGCTAAGAAAGATCTATTCATTAACGATGAAATCCGCGTTCGCGAAGTTCGTCTCGTTGGTCTTGATGGTGAACAGTTAGGAATTAAACCATTATCAGAAGCTCAAGCAATTGCTGATGATGCTAATGTGGATTTGGTTTTAATTCAACCACAAGCTACGCCACCTGTTGCAAAAATTATGGACTATGGAAAGTTCAAATTTGAGTATCAAAAGAAACGTAAGGAACAACGTAAAAAACAAAGCGTTGTGACTGTGAAAGAGGTTCGTCTTAGCCCAGTTATCGATAAAGGTGACTTTGAGACTAAACTTCGTAACGGCCGTAAATTCCTTGAAAAAGGAAATAAGGTCAAGGTCTCTATTCGCTTTAGAGGTCGTATGATTACTCACAAAGAAATTGGAGCAAAGGTATTGGCGGAATTTGCAGAAAGAACGCAAGACATTGCTATTATTGAGCAAAGAGCTAAGATGGATGGACGCCAAATGTTCATGCAGCTTGCACCAATTTCTGACAAAAAATAATTGTCAATTTTAAACTATTTTAAGAGGAGAATTTTTAAAATGCCAAAACAAAAAACACACCGCGCATCAGCTAAACGTTTCAAACGTACAGGTTCTGGTGGATTGAAACGCTTCCGCGCCTTCACATCACACCGTTTCCACGGTAAAACTAAAAAACAACGTCGTCATCTTCGCAAAGCCGCTATGGTGCACTCAGGAGATTTCAAACGTATTAAAGCAATGCTTTCAGGTCTTAAATAAGTCTAAAGCATTTACTCAATATTATTAAGAATTATTTGGAGGAGAATATAAATGGCTCGTGTTAAGGGTGGCGTTGTATCACGCAAACGTCGTAAACGTGTATTGAAACTTGCTAAAGGTTACTATGGTGCAAAACATATCTTGTTCCGTACTGCAAAAGAACAAGTAATGAATTCTTACTACTATGCATACCGTGACCGTCGTCAGAAAAAACGTGATTTCCGTAAACTTTGGATCACTCGTATCAATGCGGCAGCTCGTATGAACGGTTTATCATACTCACAATTGATGCATGGTTTGAAATTAGCTGAAATCGAAGTTAACCGTAAAATGCTTGCTGATTTAGCAGTTAACGATGCAGCAGCTTTCACAGCTCTTGCAGATGCAGCTAAAGCTAAACTTGGTAAATAATGAGTTAAGAGAGAACATTAAACGTTCTCTCTTTTCTACCATTTGTCAAG
>NZ_DBPA01000019.1:0-78278 GCF_002300045.1 Streptococcus sp. UBA632
CAATCAATCTCTTTTTAAATGTTATCACTATTCTACCACTTATTAGGCATTAGACAGGCTTTTTGGTTATTCTAATTCTTGATAATGAGCTATAAGTCAAAACTATAACACAAAAAAGCACCGCAAGGGTGCTTTTTTAATATCTTAAGGTAAGTGTAATTTTTGACGCAAGGTTTTGGCGCGTGTTCCGATGAGTTTATCCAGCAAATGAGTGGCTAGGGTCAAAAAACCATAGACAAGGACGCCAATCGCACCAACCAAGGCAATGTAAACCACACTACCAAGACGTGTTGTCGGACTAATGGCAAAATGAAGCCCATAAGCTGCTATAGCCACAACCACACCCATGATAAGCGCTAATAGCGTCATCAAGAGAATCGAACGTCTTAACCCTTGGCGATTAAAGCCAGTCACTTCATGAATACGACGGTACATCAAGACAATGGGCACAGCTAAGCCAATCGCCGTTGAAATCAAAGGACCGTAAGCTTGGAACACATAGATAAATGGAATTTGCAGCACAATCTTCACCACCAAACCATAGACAAAGTAAAGGATAGCTTTGCGAGGTTCAAAGAGGGCTTGAAGCATTGGTGCTAACAAACTGTAAAGAGCTAGGAAAATAACCTGAATCAAGGCCCCCACAAAAAGCCAGAGAGCTGTATTGCTTGGAGCTCCGTAAAAGAGCGTATAGATAGGTTCTGCCAAGATAATGGCTCCAACCAAGGCTGGGAAGAGCACCATCCAAAGCATTTGCAAGTTGTTGACAACTAATTGAGCAGCGGCTTTTTTGTCTTTGTTGACAAAGTTTTCGGTTAATAGGGGAATACCCGCACCTGCGATAGCCGTTGCAATAGACACCAAAATCATCGTAATCTTGTTAGGGTTACTTGATAGAAAAGCGTACAAGATTTGCAGGTCTTTGTTGCTATACGATGTAAAAGATGTCATCGTATTGATGAAGGACATTTGGTCCACAATTTGAAAGAGCTGAATAGCTGCTCCTGTGATGATAAAAGGAATGGCTTCTTTTATTGTTTCAAGGATAAGGGCTTGCGTGTCAACCGTCACGTCGTTGGTATTGCCAGCAAAAATAGCTTGCCATTTGCCTTCTCGCCACAAGAAAACTACCAAAACCAAGACGCTGGCAATCATTCCAATGAAGGCTGCAAAAGTGGATTGCACGACGGCATTCACATAATCTCCAGAGCCGATATTCATGATGATATAGGCAGTGAGCAGCATCCAAATCACGCGGATAATTTGCTCAGCAATTTGGCTCATGGCGTAGGGTTTTAAATTATTGAAACCTTGGAAAAAGCCACGTAAAACACTCATTGAAGGGAAAATCAGCAGGGCCCAAGACAAGCTTTTCATGACACGAACTAAGTCTTCCCCACCACCACTCCAAGCAGCCAGAAGCGGCGAGCCTAGATACATGATGGCTGCAAAAATCAGCCCTAAAATACTGGTTAATTTCAGTATTTTCCGCAGCAAGTGGTAGCTGGTTTCTTCTTGACCAAGGGCATTGTACTTGGAAACCTGTTTGGCAATGGCAACAGGAATTCCTGCCGTTGATATGAGAAGAAAAACGGCATAAATGTTATACCCCATTCCAAAAAGGGCATTGGCTTGTTCGGCGTGCGTTCCCATCCAAGCGTACCAAGGAATAATGTAGAAAGCACCGAGCAGGCGGCTGAGAAAATTGGAAGCCGTCAACCAAGCCGTCCCACGGACCATCTGTTGTTGCTGTGTCGTTGTTGTATTATTTTCAGACATAGTATTCTCTCTAGATGTAAATTTTAAAAATAAGCGTTACGTTTTATTATAAACTTTTGCTTATGACTTGTAAATTAAAGACTTTAAGTCTAAAATAGAACGTATGATTACACTTGAAGAAACCATCCAGATTTTAACCAAAGACCACAATTTTCGTGAGATTATCTTTGGCAATCATTACAGCCTTGATTGGCCTGAAAATCCGCAGTTTAAGCACATCAGCTTTGATAGTAGCGATGTAGACCAAGACACCCTTTTCTTTGCCAAGGGAGCGACGTTTAAAAAAGAATACCTTGAGCAAGCTATTCAAAAAGGGCTAGGCTTTTATGTGAGCCAAGTGGATTATGGTCTTGCGATTCCAGCCATCATCGTGACGGACATCAAAAAAGCCATGAGTTTGATTGCTATGGTCTTTTACGGACACCCTGAAAAACAATTGCATTTGCTGGCATTTACAGGAACGAAGGGCAAGACTACGGCGGCTTATTTTGCCTACCATATTCTAAAACAAAGCCACAAACCAGCCATGCTCTCAACCATGAACACCACGCTTGATGGAAAGACTTTTTTCAAATCGCATCTGACAACTCCTGAGAGCCTTGACCTCTTCAAAATGATGGCGACAGCGGTAGACAACGGCATGACCCATCTCATCATGGAAGTGTCTAGTCAGGCTTATCTTGTTGACCGTGTTTATGGTTTGAGCTTTGATGTGGGCGCTTTTCTCAACATCAGCCCAGACCATATTGGACCTATTGAGCATCCGACCTTTGAGGATTATTTCTACCACAAGCGTCTGTTGATGGCTAATAGCAAAGCGGTTGTGGTCAATGCTGACATGGACCATTTCAAAGTGGTGGCCCAACAAGTGGCTGACAAACCGCATGATTTTTACGGCAAAACGACTGACAATACTATCCACAATAGCAAAGCTTTTGCATTTGACGTGGCAGGAACCTTGGCTGGGCACTACGATATTCAGCTCATTGGTTCATTTAACCAAGAAAATGCCTTGGCAGCTGGACTTGCCTGCCACCGTCTAGGAGCTAGCCTTGATGATATTCAAAAAGGAATTGCTGAAACCAGCGTCCCAGGTCGTATGGAAGTCATCACCCAAGCCAATGGTGCCAAGGTCTTTGTGGACTATGCCCATAACGGAGATAGCCTTGCCAAATTGTTGTCTGTCGTGGAAGAACACCAAAAAGGAAACTTGTATTTGATTTTGGGAGCGACTGGTAATAAAGGGGAAAGTCGCCGAGCTGATTTTGCCCGCATCATCAATGCCCACCCTAATCTACACGTGATTTTGACGGCAGATGACCCTAACTACGAAGACCCGCAAGCTATTGCCGAAGAAATTGCCAGCCAAGTCAACCGTCCGCTTACCATTCAAGTGGACCGTGAAAAAGCTATCGCGCACGCTATGACATTAACAAAAACACAAGATGATGCTGTTATCATTGCAGGAAAAGGGGCTGACGCTTACCAAATCGTCAACGGAGAACACACGCCTTACGCTGGAGATTTGCAAATCGCCAAAAAATACCTTGATTAGAATGATTTTAAGTAAACTTTTGAATGATTCTAACCAAGTAGCAATCATAGAAAAAGCCTTTTCTCAGGCTTTTTTTCTTGTTACAATAAAAAAGACATTTTCTAGAAAGGAGGACTTGTATGTCACAAATTGCTGCTGAAAATATCTCAGTTGCCTATGAGGACAAGCTTATTTTGGACAAGCTATCTGTCACCATTGCCAAGCAAGAAATCACCACGATTATTGGGGCAAATGGTTGCGGCAAATCCACTTTATTAAAAGCCTTGACTCGCATTCACCCTGTGAAATCTGGGCATGTTTTAATTGACGGAGAGTCTATCGTACACTTGCCAACTAAGGAAGTGGCGAAAAAACTAGCCCTGCTTCCACAAATGCTTGAGGCAACGGACGGTATTTCAGTTTATGAATTGGTTTCTTATGGGCGTTTTCCTCACCAAAATTCTTGGGGACGATTGACCAAAGAGGACAAGGACAAAATCAATTGGGCGATGGAGATGACCAAGGTGGCTGACCTTGCTAATGAAAGCGTTGATTCCCTCTCTGGTGGGCAACGGCAATGTGTTTGGATTGCCATGGCTTTGGCACAAGACACCGACACGATTTTTCTGGACGAGCCAACCACTTATCTCGACATGAATCACCAATTGGAAGTCTTGGAATTGCTCAAAAAGCTCAACACTGAAACCAAGAAAACCATTATCATGGTCTTGCACGATTTGAATTTATCCGCACGTTTTTCGGATACCTTAATCGCTATGAAATCTGGAAAAATCGCTTATCACGGCAGCATCACCGATATTATGACGCCAGCTATTTTGCGTGATATTTTCAACATCGATGCCCAGATCGTTCAAGACCCTATCCACAACCGCCCAATATTGCTGACTTATCAGCTGACATAGATTAATCATTTGGAGAATAATATGAAAAAGTTTTTCGTCGCTTTAGCAACATTTCTAGCAACCTTTACACTCGTGGCTTGCCACAAAAATAACTCATCATCTGATACCAAGCAGGCAGACTTGTCTAGCATGCCTAAAATCACTGGCTTCTCTTACGAAGGGGACATTCCCAAAAATCCTAAAAAAGTCGTCAATTTTGCCTATTCTTACACAGGCTACCTCTTGGAACTTGGGGTCAATGTGTCTAGTTATTCCTTAGATTTGGAAAAAAACAACCCTGCTTTTGAAAAACAATTGGATAAGGCTGTGCATCTGACTTCAGATGATACCGAGGCTATCGCTGCGCAAAAGCCTGATTTAATCATTGCCTTTTCAACTGATAGCAACCTCGCTCAATTAAAAGCCATTGCTCCTGTTTTGGTCATTGATTACGGCAAAAACAATTACTTGGAAATGATGACCGCTCTTGGAAAGGTCTTTGACAAAGAAGACAAAGCCAAAGAATGGCTAAACCAGTGGGAAGAAAAAACCAAGGCTACCAAGGAAGAATTGAGCCAATACATCGACCCATCAAGCACCTTTACCATCATGGATTTTTATGATAAGGACATTTACCTTTACGGTAAGAACTGGGGACGTGGTGGAGAACTGATTTATGACGCTCTTGGCTATGCTGCTCCTCAAAAAGTGCAAGAAGACGTCTTTCCTGCAGGCTGGCTAAATATTTCTCAAGAAGTGCTAGGCGATTATGTTGGGGATTATTTGGTGGTTAACACCAGCAAGGACAGCCAAAACGTGGCAGCTTCCCTGAAAGAAAGCGACGTTTGGAACAACCTCTCTGCCGTCAAAAACAAGCACGTCTTAGAAGTCGATGAAAATCTCTTTTATTTCTCAGACCCCTTGTCATTAGACAAACAACTCGACGTTTTCGTGACAGCCATCAAAGAACTCAACGCTTAATCCCTATCAATCCAATGCTTTCTGAAAAGGAAATCTCATGAAACCAATCTCCCTTCTTTTTCAAAAAAATAAAACCGCTGCTACTTGGCTTCTCCTTATCTGCCTCTGCCTACTTTTTGGGCTGGGCTGGTATGGAGAGCTTCGCTTTGGTGCCATCACCTATTCCAATAGCCAGCTCGTTCAAGTGCTCAAGCACCCTTTGACGGATTCGCCAGTGCAAGATGTCATTATTGATTTACGCTTACCAAGAACGCTGGCTGCTATTTTGGTTGGTGCTGCCATGGCGCAAGCTGGGGCAATCATGCAGGGCATCACACGCAATCCCATTGCTGACCCTGGGCTTTTGGGTATCAATGCCGGTGCTGGATTGGCACTGATTGCGGGCTATGCATTTTTGGGGAGTATGCATTATAGCGTGATGTTGGTGCTTTGCCTATTAGGAGCTATTGTAGCGGCACTTTTGGTTTTTGGCTTGGCTTATCGTCCTAGAAAGGGTTACCAGCAACTGCGATTGATTTTGGCAGGGGCTATGGTTGCTATGCTATTGTCAGCTATCGGACAAGCTTTGACCTTGTATTTTGATTTGTCAAAGGCTGTTATTGGCTGGCAGGCTGGTGGCTTGGCTCAGGTCAATTGGAAAATGCTGGGCATTATCGCTCCTGTCATTGTCCTTGGCTTGATTCTAGCCCAAATATTCGCCCATCAATTGACCATTTTAAGCCTTGACGAAACCGTTGCTAAATCTTTAGGGCAAGAAACTTTCTCCATGACCGTGACTTTTCTTGGTATTGTGGTGATTTTGTCTGCTGCTGCAGTTGCCTTGGTGGGAAGTCTTGCTTTCGTAGGCCTTATCATTCCGCATTTTATAAAACTGTTTGTGGCAAAAGATTACCGCCTCATTCTGCCCTTAACAGCTTTTGCAGGTAGCACATTTATGCTGTGGGTGGATTTGGTGAGTCGCGTTATGAATCCACCTGCTGAAACGCCACTCAGCGCTATCATCAGCATCATCGGCTTGCCTTGCTTTTTATGGTTGGTTAGAAAAGGAGAACAAGCATGACTGCAAAACGACCTACTGCTCGTCATTTTATCTTGTTAAGCGTCTTGCTCGTCCTAGCCTTCCTCCTATCTTTGTCGCTTGGGTATGCGCATTCGTCCTTTGGCGACGTCCTTCAAGTCTTTTTAGGGCAGGCCGATCCAACCACTTCACTCATCGTTTTAGACATCCGTTTGCCACGTATTTTGGCTTGTTTGCTGGGAGGTGCCTCGCTGGCTTTGGCAGGGGTATTATTGCAAACGCTGACGCGAAATCCCTTGGCAGACTCAGGTATTTTGGGCATCAATACAGGCGCTGGGCTGGTCATTGCTCTGATGATTGGATTGTTAGACACGAGTCATCCACTGGTTATTGCACTTATGCCATGCTTTGCCATGCTAGGCGGGATGCTAACCATTTGCATCGTTTATCTCGTATCTTATCGGAAAAATCAGCCCATCAATCCAACACGCCTTATTATTGCAGGGGTGGGGATTTCCAGTCTGCTGTCTGGTGTGATGGTGGCTGTCATGGACCAACTTGACCCAAATGAAACGGACTACATCGTTTCTTGGTTAAGCGGGAAGGTGACTGGCGGCAATTGGCAAACGCTGACAATTTTGGCGCCGCTGCTCATTCTCATCTGGCTGGCAACTTACAGCCGTAGTTACGCTTTAAACATCATGACCCTAAACGAAGAAAGCGCACTAGCTTTGGGATTACATCTGAAACGAGAACGCTTCTATATTCTCGTATTAGCCACAGCCTTATCTGCCATTAGCGTGGTACTCGTTGGCAATATCACCTTTGTTGGCTTACTGGCTGGACACATCACGCGCCGCTTTCTAGGCAGCGACCACCGCGTTAGCCTACCTGCCATCATGATAATGGGAATGCTATTGCTCCTAATCGCCGATACCCTTGGCCGTATTTTCTTAGTTGGAACAGGCATTCCCACAGGCATCGTCGTTGCCATCATCGGAGCGCCTTATTTCCTCTACCTCATGTCAAAAACAGCATAAAATCCCTAAACCATCTCGGTCTAGGGATTTTCTTTAGGCTTTGCTAATCAATAGAAGATTTTCCGTGTCAAAAAGCATCTTTAAGACATATTTGCCTTGGTCATTTTTGTGAATGTAACCCAATAACTCCAAGGCTGTGACAAAAATATCAGGGCGTTTTTGGGCCACCTCGTCCTTGCGTGCAAATTTTAAGAGAAATGTTGTCATGTATTTCAAGGCATACTGAGGATTGACATCCCCTAACAAATCATAGAGCGGCTTTTGGGCAGCTGAAAGAGGCAAATTCTCATCCAGCTTGAAAAAGTAATTGGCCAAGGTCAAGTCATCTCGTGCAATACCTGTTTCTTCTCGCACAACCAAGTCGTTGGTTGTATTGGCTAGTTCGGTTTCAAAACGCAGCGCCATAAGCTCAGCAAAAACCTCGCTTTGGTCATCCACAAAAACCTGACTATCTAAGCTCACACAAGCCACATCCTCTAACAAGTCCAAACCAATCGTGTAGCGTTTATTTTCACGGATAATGTACCCTGCCTGAATGTACTCCTCCAACAAACGGTCAATTTTGGTCACCTCGGGAAATGCCGCCTTTATCTGACGCAAGGTCACATCATCGTGCTGGTACAAAAAAGCTACCAAGTCTTTAAAAAAAGCTTGTCGAGTCCATTTATCTGGATTAAATATACGAATCATATCAATTCTCCTACATAGTGTAATAGCTTAGACTGTGCTAATTGGCTGGGATTGGTCCCAGGTTGATTGAATGGCACAGCAAGCCCAAGTTTATCATAATAAGCCTGCCAAAAAGGGGAAATCTCTTGATTGCCATCACCAAACTGCATGGGGATAGGGGGAAAAATAGGCAGAATACTAGCAATATATTGTGAGCAATAATAAGCATCATTGTCGGGGTAAAAGCTGTCATTGTAAGGCTTTCCGAGTAAATTTTCCGCAGCCCTAAAGACCTTTTCCACGTTTATTTGCGGATAGCGATAGACGGCAATTGCCTGCGAATGACTGGCTAAAAAAGCCGCCAAATCTTCCTTAATCACGCCCTTATCTCTCGTGGCATGGTAAATCATGTGGTCAAAATAAATGGCAACATGGCTATACTTTCCTGTTGCCTCTTGAATAGCTTGTGACAGGTCGGACGCATCCTTCACAAAAAGCAAATCCCCCGCCTGCAATTCCTGAATAGTCATAGCCTTATTATAACAAAAAACCAGCCTGACGGCTGTAAAACTTTCTCACTTAAACCGAAACATTGTAGCACGCTCTAGTGATATGCTATAATGCCAGTATGAAAATATTAATTCCTAACGCCAAAGAATTACATACCAACCAAGATGCTTTTCCAAGTCAAAACCTAACTCCTATGAGTCAAACAGTTCTCAAAATCATACGCGAATACGCTGTTGATGACTTGGCCAACTTTTACAAAATTAATTCCAACAAGGCTGACCAAGAATGGCTGCGCTGGAAACGTCTTGCTGACGGGGAAGCCAAAACCTACCACGCATGGCTATTATATGACGGTCTCATGTATCGGTATATGAAACGAACTCAGGTAACCGAATCGGAGCGACATTATCTTGATAACCACCTTCGTATCGCTACTGCCTTATACGGCTTAATCAGTCCCATGACGTTAATCGCACCACATCGCCTTGATTTTCAAGGAAATCTCAAGATTGACAACACATCATTAAAACAATTTTGGAGACAACAATACGACGAAGAAGTCCAAGATGACGAACTCATCATTTCATTACTGTCATCAGAATTTGAGCAAGTTTTCTCTCCAAATATCCGCAAACGCATAGTTAAAATTGTCTTTATGGAAAATAGAAACGGAAAGCCAAAAGTTCATTCAACCATTTCTAAAAAAGGACGTGGTCGTTTGGTCTCACTAATGGCTGAAAAACAAATTGAAACCATTGAGCAAATCAAACACCTAACCTTTGACGGCTTCCAATTCTCACCAGAATTATCCAAAGACCAAACCCTCACCTTTATCCGTGATCAAGAATAACATCCCAAAAATAAAAAGCAAACCAATCAAACCAACGATTCGTTTGCTTTTGTTTTGTTATTCTCTATAATAATATGCTTCTGCAGGAAAGTCAATAAATTGTTGCCCAGCAATCAACCTTGGTTGGGAAGAATCCGAATGATCTCCTTTGGGATTTTTGACACCAGTAGGGTAAACTTCAATAGCAAATCCACCGGGTGCACCGTTAGCTGCACCACATGCTAAGATAACTGTTCCATAAGAACTTTCTCGTGGCGAACTAATATTCATTCCTTCAAGCATTCCTTCATCACTAAATTCAAAAGTTTGCCCCCTACCATTTTTCCATGTTCCAGCTAATGATGTATAATCTCCATTAAGTATCTGGTCAATATTTAAATCACCTGAAGAAGTCTGTTCTGATGCCAAAGGTTGCCAATCCAAAATACTAAAATCAAACTCTTTTTTCCCCTTGATGTCAAAGTAATCCGACAACTCTACATCTCTCCCAATAGGTACATTAGCATTTTTTATTACATCAACACCTCTATTGTCTGCTCTTAGTTGATATTGAGTGTCTTCCATTTGAGTTCCTGTTGACATCCACTTAGCTGTAATAACCGTTCCATCTGTATAAATATTTGCAGCTTCTCTATAACCACCAGCTGACGCAACATAACTTTGTGCCAAATAATCAGCAACACCGTTATTATCATAATAAAGAGCGGCGAATTCAATTGTTCCCGTAGACTCCCAATACCGTCCAGAAAATAGTTCATCCTGTCCATTTCCATCAATATCATAATAAGCATAATGTGTCGCAGGGCTCTCACTGGTATCATTTCTAAGTTTCTCTAGTACAACGTCATAAATACTATTATTACTTGTTACTTCCTCATTACTTTCTGTCTGTGATACAGTTGAACTGCTAGAACTAATCGTCTCACTCGAGTTTGTGTTCCAACTACCACTTACACTTCGACTATCACTCTTTTTAGAACACCCTGACAATAATAAAACCATTATGCCTAGTAAAACAAACTTTTTCATAAACTGACCTTTCCTTAATACTCCTATAAAAATATTACATTATTATTGACGATAATAATAAGCATCACTCGATAAATTATACACACCATTCTGTGTTGGTACAATTCGTGGTTTAGAAGTATCTGAATTGTCACCTTCTGTTTTAAAACCAATCTTAAGTAATGCTATTAAACCTCCCATATAGCCATTACTCATTCCAATATAAGGAACACCATCACTTTCATATCTAAAAGCACCTCCCAAACTTCCTTCGCCCGTCCTTCCGCTTACTGTACTGACAACAGATCCATCTGCTTGAATGACAAGAGTATCACCTCTACCATTAACCCATGTTCCCACTAACGATTCATAATCACCTTTACTGATTGCAGATAAATCAATATCATTTACAGATTGTTGTTCATAATCATATGCTGATTTTATTTGTAGCGCACCCGACCAAACATAACATATTTTTCCATCAACAGATACTTCCCACCAACTTGAAATATCATTATACTTATCACCATTAACGCAATCAGATACTTGGATAATATCACCCTTTCGTCTTGAATCAATAATATCGGAATTTAAGCTTGGTTTAGAACGCAAATTTACCTCATCTGCATTAACAACATATTCTGTTTTATTAGGTTTTCCGTGAAAATAAACCTGTATTGCTGACTGATTTCCTTTTCCTGTTGTCAATACTTTATTTCCTTCATCATTGGTATAGCCATATAATACCTCTGTCGTTTGATCTTCTGAAAATTCAACTGTACCATTAACTCGCTGAATGTCTTCAGAAGAAATATTAATTACAATCTTAATACTCGGCATAACTTCTGTTCGGCTTGGTTCTTCACCATTTACAGTCATATTTCCCGAAGTGATATAGGTTTGGATAGAATCTGGTTCTTCATACTCCTCGATTGTGTACTTTCCTTCCAAAGGATTTCCTTGATTATAAGCCATTAGTTCAGCGCCAGATCTATATAAGATTACTGTTCCATCATTATTCAATGATAATCCGCCAAACATTAATGATGAGGTATTAGATTGAACATAATAATACTTATAGTTTAGGTACCATTCACTATAATCTTTATTCTCTTCCTGCAAGGATACATTACTACTGCTGCTAGAAGTTTGTATTTTTTCGCTACTTTGCGTGGTTGTTTTAGTATCATTTGATTCCTGATGACATCCTACTAATAATAGGCAAGAAAAAAATAAAACAAACTTTTTCATAATAATCCCTCATTTTTCTTTCGTTTTGTACTCATTGTATCATAACAAATGCTCTTCTGAATGGATTATAATAACTTTTTAGAAATAACAAAATCACTAGACTAGACAAACTTAGAAAAAAAGTGAGATACAATAATTATCTCACTTTAGTTTTAATATAAAATTCTAAGATTTTTAGACGACTCACGTCACCTTTTTATTATCCCTTATTAATTAAGCGTTGAAGCTTTCTGTTAATTGTGGGACAACTTGTTTTTTACGTGAAACAGCACCTGCAAGGAATGCGTGGTTATTTTCAAGTTTGAAGTTGAAGGCAGCTTCAACTTTGCCAATGTTTGAACCAAGTGCCAAGATTTCTGAGTTTGAGTTAAGAATATCAGTAATCATAAGTACAAAGTCAGAGTAACCATTTGCAGTATTTGCTGCTGTAATAGCTGCTTCGATTTCTGCTTGGCGTTCAAGAACTTCGTTAATATCAACTGTGTTAACTTGTGCTACACGAACTTGGTTTCCATTAAGTTCAAATGTTTTGGCGTCAATGTCAATCAATTCTTCAGCAGATTTTGTTGCCAAGTTTGTACCAGCTTTAAGCAAAGCCAAACCATATTCTTCAAGGTTTACACCTGCGATTTCTGCCAAGTCAGCAGCAACAGCTGGGTCTGTGGCATGAGTTGTTGGTGATTTAAGAAGAAGGGTATCTGAAATCAAACCAGACAAAAGCAAACCAGCCATTTCTTTAGGAATAACAACGTTATTTTCTTTGTATAGGCGGTAAACGATTGATGAAGCTGAACCAACTGGTTCTAAACGCATGTAAAGTGGGTTAGCTGTTTCAAAATTTGCAACACGGTGGTGATCAACAACTTCGATAACTTCAACGTCACGAATATCAGAGATTGATTGTTGGAATTCGTTGTGGTCTGTCAAAATAACTTGGTCAGCCCCTTCAGCTTTTGCAGATTCCACAACGCGTGGTGCTTCTACGCCAAAGTAGTCTAAAGCAAAAGCAGTTTCTTCATTTGGAGTGCCTAGGGCAACACCTTCAGCATCAACACCAAGTTCACGTTTCAAATATGCATAAGCAACTGATGAACCGATAGCATCAGAGTCTGGATTTTGGTGACCAAAAACTAAAATTTTAGACATGTTTTCTACCTCATCATTATTATTTTACTTCTCTCTCATTTTAGCAAAAAAAGGCAAAAAAGGCTATATGCGAGGCGTAATACTTTCAACTTCCTAGAAGGTTGCAACAAAAGAAAAAACTCCTAGGTCAGTAATTCTCTGACTATAGAAGTTCTTAGTTTTCCTCTGTGTCCTCTTTGGAAGTTGGTGCTTGTTCTTCAGAAGCTGAAGCGTCATCGGTAGCTTTAGTTTCTGTTTGTTTGGTTTTTTCTTGTGCCAAAGCCAAACGCAACAAACGTTCTTCTTCCTCGCGGTTTTCACGATTTTGTGTGGCTTTCTTTTCCTTACGGTAAGCCATGTAGCGTCGGCTGTTATCCACCAAATGCAAACTCCGAACGCCCTTGACCAATAACCACCATACAAAAACGATAAGCGATTCTAGCAGCAGCAAAAACTCAATCAAAATGACGCCAATTAAACTCCACGCCATAAAGAGAGTTACGAGCAACTGCGAAAAGATTTTCTTGAGATTGCCCAAATCATTATTGTGGATGGCTAGGGTTTCTAAAAAGAGGTTCAAAATGCCCTGTAAAAGAGCTGATTTGGTCGAAGCCTCGTCATCCACAACCTCATCTGTGGCTTTTTGGCTAGGCAAAACCACTACGATATCTCCATCTTGAATATAATCAACCGTATCACCCAATTTAATATCAAAATCAAATAAATCACGCGCCACTTTTTTAATCTTACCATCTTGAATCAGGTAAACAAAGGCCTCATCAAATTTTAAAACTTTGTAACTATTCATGCTTTTTTCACCTTATGCTATAACTTATCAAAGTTTTGAGGCAATGTCAATATCTCATTGGTGGATGCGTTTCATGTACTCGGTATAAGATTCGGTGTGCATCAATTCTTTGGCATTTTGGACGCGTTCCTTGGTTGGCGGTTTGACGCCTTCAAGGGTATAAGGAATCCCCAATTCACGCCACTTAAACTCACCCAAGGTATGATAAGGCAAGATTTCAAACTTATCCACATTTTTCAGCGTCGCGACAAATTTTCCTAGCTCAATCAAATCCTCATCAAAATCCGTCAAGCCAGGTACTAGCACATGGCGAATCCACACTGGCACTCCCTTGTCAGACAAGTAGCGTGCGAAGGCTAAAATATTAGTGTTAGGTTGACGCGTCACCACGATGTGTTGTTTGGGATTGATTTCCTTCAAATCCAACAAGACCAAATCTGTCACTGCTAACAACTTATCCACAACCTCGTGGTATTCTGGCGTATCGCGAAAACTAAATCCACACGTATCCAAGGTACAATGAATCCCCATAGCTTTAGCCTTGGTAAAGAGAGCCGTCACAAAATCAATTTGCAACATAGCCTCACCACCAGAAACAGTAATCCCTCCATTTTTCCCCCAATAATGGCGGTAACGAAGGGCTTCTTCTAACACATCATCAACCGTGCGTTCTCTTGATTTGTTGGTTTCCATTGCCCAGGTATCAGGGTTGTGGCAATACTGGCAGCGCATCTTGCAGCCCTGCATGAAAATCACAAATCGAACCCCTGGCCCATCAACAGAACCGAAACTCTCTGTGGAATGCACCATTCCTGTTACTTTACCATAATCTATTTCTGTCATTGTCATTTCCTTTGTAACCGTTTTTCTAATATTATTATAGCATTTTCATAAGAAAAAAGACTAAGGTTTAGCTTAGTCTTCTTCAATACTCTGTTCTATATCAGAAAAGACAACCTTCAATTTCGTGACACGGCCATCTTTCACTTTATCGTTGGTAATAGCAATATGTTTTTCTTTGGTGTCGATTTCAAAGGTTTCACGACTCTCTTGGGTTGGGATATTGCCCACACCTGTCAGGTAGAAACCAGCAATGGTATCCACATCATCGCTTTCTAGCTGCACATCAAAATAATCGTTAAACTCGTTTAGAGTCATTGTCCCAAGAACAATATAGGTATTGTCACCAATTTCGCGAACAAATTGTTCAGCCATATCGGTTTCATCATCGATTTCACCGACAATTTCTTCAAGAAGGTCTTCTAAGGTGACCAAACCAGAAACCCCACCGTACTCATCTAGCAAGATAGCCATTCGATTTTGGGTATTACGCAATTGACGCAACAAATCATCCACAAAGATAGTTTCTGGAACAAACAAAGGTTCTTGTAAAATCTTACGCAAATCCACTTTGTCAAATCCATCGCAAAAACCAGCAGCTAACAAACGTTTGGTATGCAAGATACCGATAATCTTGTCCTTATCGTCGTCATAGACTGGGATACGTGAAAAGTTTTGTTTCAGAATTTCTTGAATATTGTCTTGGGTATCGTCGTTAATGTCAATCATGAAGGAGTCGGTACGGGGCACCATCACTTCACGCGCCATCAATTCATCCAAAGAGAAAACACCTTGGAGCATCTCAATTTCTTCTGCGCCTAACGTTTCTTCACTATTAGACAACATATAAGCAATCTCATCACGGGTCATCTTCTCATCTGCATCGTCAAATTGCATTGGAGTCAGACGCGACAAGAGATTGGTTGATGCTGAGAGTAGCCAAACAAACGGACTTACAATTTTTCCTATTAAGATAATGACTGGGGCAGAAACAACCGCTAAATTTTCCTTGAGGTTGAGGGCAATTCGTTTAGGGTAAAGCTCACCAAGAACAATGGAAATATAGGTCAAAAAGACAAGTGAAATCACACTACCTGCCGTTTGGGCCCAAACAAAATTACCAAACCAAGACGCAATCACACTTCCTAGAGAAGCTGACAAGCTCGCACCTTGGAGCAGACCAATAAAGGTAATACCAACTTGGATGGTTGATAAGAAATTGTTGGGATTGTCCAGAACAGACAATAATCTTGTATATCTCCGGTCGCCTTCTGCTGTTTTTTGCTCAACACGGGAACGGTTTAGGGAAACTAAAGCCATCTCAGAAGCTGAGAAAAAGGCATTTAGGAGCGTCAAAATCAATAATAAAACAAATTGTAACGCTAAGTTCTGACTGGGGTCTTCCATATTACATGTACTCCTGTTCTTCAAAAACTAATATGAATAAATCACTGCATCAAAATAATACAGTGATTATATTATAACATATTTTATTTTTTATGTAATCATTACTGAATAATAACGTGATTATAAGGTTCGGCTAGGTCATCTTTGAGGGAATAACTTTCAAGTTTGTTAACATTGCGGCGTAAAAAGGTCGCATAACTTGGGGTAATGTCCCCACGGCTTTCGTACTCCGCAATGACTTTTCGCTCCAAATAATAGCCACGCAACATTTCATCAATATTGTCTGAGCGCATATGGGCGATAACACGTTCGACAAAAACACCTGTTTCGATGATTTCGACTTCCTGCAAGCGAGAGCGTTTCATAAAGGCAATCAAATCGCTGTTGTAAACCCCTTCCAAATCTTGCAGACCTTCTAGCACCAATTCGGTATTGCTGAGGTAGAGTTCAGTCAGGCGTTCTCGATTTTCTTCGGTCAAGCGAATTTCTCTTGGCTGCCCTGACAAGAAACGACGCAAGGTCGGCCACAAGCTCAAACTTTCCCGAATCAAACGGCGAATGCCTCGCATGCTAATGGTAAAGAAATACGTAAAGGTCGAGATGAAACCACGGTTGATTTGACGTTCTAGATTTTGCAAATAACGTTGGTACAAGCGGTATTCCACCAACTCAATGCGGCCTTCTGAAAAGGCATGTTCCAAACCGTCACTTTCAATTCCTAAAATCATCAAACGCAAATACACCAATTCCCGTTTGACACTCGTGGGTTCTTGTTCCAAAACCAAGTGCTTGATACGGCTATTGTAATTGTCAATAGCGGCATACAGGGCTCCTTTGTCTTCGTCTTTAGTGTTTTTCAAATCATCTTCCAAGGTTTGCACCACCTCGTGCAAAATGGCGATTTGCGTGAGGTAATCGGTCTTTTCTTCACCATCTGAACTCTGAGCAAGATAAGGTAAAACCACCAAGCCCGTCACAAAACTCAATAAGGTAACCGCTGCTACGGTAAACAAAATCAAACTGTAAGCATAAGCGTTGAATTGTGGCAAAAGCAAAATGGTCGCCATAGATACCGTTCCTTTAACACCTGAAAAGGTCAAAAGGAGAATTTCTCTGATTGCTGCTCTTAGCGAACGCACCATGGTACGGTAATGAAAAGCATAGTAAAGGCTAATCATCACAAAACGCACTAAAAAGAGCAAGACCGTCACCGTCAAAACGATAGCCAGCAAACGGTAATTGTTGACTAGAGGATTGACCAAGGCTGGCTCAACGATGCGGGTTAATTCGTAACCAAAGACCGTAAAAACCAAGCCGTTTAGCATAAAGCTGACTGTTTCCCAAATAATCTGACTAACGCGGTCCAACTCAACATCAAATAGCCGAATGCGTTTGAAACGGCGGGCTTGAGATAACCCCGCAATAACCACGGCGATGATACCTGACACCCCAAAAAGACTGGCAACAAAATAAGACACAATTGGCAGGGATAATTCTAGCAACAGCGCCCCTGTCACGTCTGCAATATCAATCTTTTCAAGGAAAGACAAAACGCCACGGTTTAGCAAGGCAAATAAGATACCGACTAAAATACCGCCGATAATAGCCCAAAAGAGGCTAAAACTCGCCGTAAGCAACGAAAAGGTTCCCGTCATCAAAGCCGCAACGGCAAATTCAAAGGAAATCAAACCGCTGGCGTCATTTAAGAGCCCTTCTAGGGTCAGGATAGACTCCACTCGTTTGGGAAATTTAAACCGTTTGGCAATGGAAAGAAAGGCGACGGCATCTGTTGGGGCTAAAGCAGCTCCCAAGGCAAAACTAGCTGCCAAGGGAATATCAACTGGCAATAATTTTCCAGTCACATAACCAACGGTCAACATGGTGATAAACACCGTTGGCAAAATCAAATAAGCCAAGATGGACTTGTATTTGACAAAGGTCATGACATCACTTTCTTGCCCCTCACAAAAGTTCAGCGGACCAATAACCAAAGCCAAAAACAGCTCCGAATTGAGTGTTAATGTGCTTTCTCTAGCTAAAACACCCACCAAAATTCCCAAGACAATCTGAATAAAAGGCAAGGGAATTTTAGGGTATAGACGATTGATGATATTAGATACAATCAGCATTAAGAAAAATGCGATAAGTAAGATAGAACTCTCGATAACCATCACCTCTGATTCTTATTTTTGCAAACAATTCACCATAAATTGTTCCTTTTGTTTGGCAATTTTTTGGTCAATTCGTGTGACATCTCTGCCCTCTCTCAAGCAAATGCAGCGCTCTTTTTCCAAGTTTGCCAATCTTCTTTTGATAAGCAAAACACGGTCGCTCACTTCTTCTAAAGTGTAAACGGTTGGCGTTTCTGTTTCCAAGTATTTTTGGTGCATACGCTGAATGGTTTCATGAACCGTTAGGGGGTGCATAAATTAGTCCTCTTTCACTTTCTTTAATTTTTCAATCATCACAAGAAAAGGTGGTTGATTGATTTGATTTAATGGTTGGTACAACATCGCTGTAAAGAGCCTTTGGTCAAGGTTTTGCACAAAGTGCAACACAGCATCTTTTTCTTGGTCACCGCCCTCATGTCCATAATAAATCATGATGGCTAGGCGACCGCCAACTTCGAGCTGGGCCAAGATTTTCTCAATAGCCACAAGGGTTGTGTCGGGCTTTGTAACCACTGTTTTATCAGCACTTGGTAAATAACCCAAGTTGAAAATAGCCGCACGGATAGGCTCTGTGACGTACTGGTCCACCTGCTCATGCCCCGCTAAAATCAAGTGGGCATTGCAGATACCTGCTTTTTCCAAACGCTGGGCCGTACTTTTTAGGGCTTGTTCTTGAATATCAAAAGCATAAACGTTTTTTGACAAGCCAGCCAAAAAGGCTGTGTCATTGCCATTTCCCATGGTTGCATCCACAGCAATGGCTTCTTTATCTAAAACTTTCGCCAAAAAGGTATGTGACACCTGCAAAGGACGTTTTATCATACAGACACCTCTTGATTTTCTAGCTTGCAGCCTTGATAACTGCCTCGGCGCTCCATTTCTTCGTCAATGGCGTTTAAAACTTCCCATTTTTTAAGGCTCCACATTGGCCCAATAAGCATATCGCGCGGGGCATCACCCGTAATTCGGTGAATGATGATAGATTTTGGAATGATTTCCAATTGATTGCAAATGATTTGGACATATTCGTCCATTGAGAGCAATTTCAGACGCCCTTCGTGATAATCGCGTTGCATTCTGGTATTGGTCATGAGATGCAATAAATGCAGTTTAATGCCGTCAATATCGTTATCCGTCACGCAACGTCTGACATTTTCCAGCATCATCTCAGGCGTTTCCCCTGGCAAGCCATTGATTAAATGCGACACGATTTCCACCTTGGGAGCTTGTTGGTGTAGGCGTTTGACCGTTTCCACGTACAATTGGTAAGTGTGGGCTCGGTTGATGAGCTGGGACGTTTTTTCATAAGTGGTCTGTAAGCCTAGCTCAACAGTCACATGCATGCGCTCAGACAATTCCGCCAAATAAGCAATGGTTTCATCTGGCAAACAATCTGGACGAGTCCCAATGTTAATACCGACCACGCCAGGTTCATTGATGGCTTGCTCGTAACGCTCTCGAATCACTTCAACCCTATCATGGGTGTTGGTGAAATTTTGAAAATACACCAAATATTTCTGAACGCTGGGCCATTTACGATGCATAAAATCAATTTCTTTATAAAATTGGTCGCGAATCGGTGCCTCAGGGGCAACGATGGCATCACCTGAACCCGATACCGTACAAAAAGTACACCCACCGTGGGCTACCGTTCCATCACGGTTGGGACAATCAAAGCCCGCATCAATGGGAACTTTGAAAATCTTCTCCCCAAAAAGCTGACGATAATAATCATTTAATGTATTATAACGTTTTTTCATAGCACCTATTATAACATTTTACAAAAAACAAACAAACTCTTATTGCTTACTTTAATTCATCGAAAAAAGACCCAAAAGGTCTTTCCATCTTATGATGTTTTTTAATCTTGTTTGCCTTGGAAACGCCATTCAAATCGTTTTTCGGCATAAAAAGGATAGACGAATAAAACGATAGTAAAGGCTAAGAGCCAGCCACCCAAGATATCTGATGGGTAGTGTACCCCTAGATAAATGCGTGACAAGGCAGTGGCAAAAGCCAAGGCGATGAATAGCACTTGCAAGCAACGTTTAGCAAAGGTCTGTGTTAGGTGTTGGTTGACAATAACGACCAAGCTAAGGGCAACAACCATGGTTGCTGCTGCGTGCCAACTTGGGAATGAAGCTCCCATTGGCTTGGCAATAAGATAAGGAATATCTGGACGTGGGCGGTTGTAAAGGTATTTAAAACCTGTTGATAAAACGCCCATCAACAAGAGGTTACCAACCAATAAGAAAGCTTCCATCTTCCATTTCTTCCAAACATAAAAGAGAGAAGCGAGGGCAAAAACATAGATAAAGATATAGATTTCATGCCCAAAGTTGGTAATGATTTTGAAAAATGCGATCCAGTGCCGAGGCAAATCCGCACGCAAAGCGATTTGAATATCAGCATCAATACGGACTAAATCTGCTGGGTAAAATTTCACCAAGTAGCCTAGCATCATGAAAAGGACTAATGCAAATGAGCCACCTAGAAAATAAGATTGTTTATGTTTCATCATAAGAGTCATTATACCACAAAAAATGGGTTAGAGTTTAAGAAAGGTGATGCATCGGTACAAAAGGAAAAAGCAAACCGAGAAAATCACCCCTTCAATGAGGTTAAACGGAATAACCATAGCAAATAAATAATTGCCCAGTCCCAAAACAGCCTGAATATCAAAATTCGCAAACATGGCGTAAAATGGCACGGCATAGATATAATTTAAGCAGAACATGGCAACTGTCAAACCAAGTGTTCCTACAACAGAGGCAATGATGTAATTTTTAGTTGTTCGTTTCTTATTCCACAGCAAAGCCAAGGCTAAGACAAACACACCAAGAGCCACCACATTCATGGGTAAGCCAATCAGACTGGAAATGCCCCCATTATTAAGCAAGAGCTTTAAAAAGGTCCGCAGCACTAAAATGCACATAGCGCTTCTTAAATCCAAAACCACCAAGCCTATCAAAATAGGCATAATGGAAAAATCAAACTGCAAAAAGCTTGCTGCTGGAATTAAAGGAAATTGCACATACATCAGCAAAAAGGAAAGGGCTGATAAAATGGCAATATACGACAGTTTTCTTGTCCTAGACATTGTGTTAAACATAAAAAATTCCTCCAATTTTTTCAAATTGAAAGAAGCACTAAGGTATTAAGCGACACCAAAAAAGCGTAGCTAATCCTTGGTCTTCTCCCATCCAGACTATACTGTCGGTCCTAGAATCGCACTAGGTCAACTACTTCACGTAGCTCGCGGACTTTTCGCTTTGTTGCGACACAAAGCACCGCCGGTCGGGAATCTCACCCTGCCCTGAAGACATCTTTAGCATAACAAAAAAACGCCCCTGACGCAATAGATGTGACAGAAAAAAAAAGATAGCTAGAACTAGCTATCTTACAGGGTTATTTTAATTTGTCATGTGCATATGTGTGGCTCAATTCAAGGCTTGGGAAGGATTGTTGGCGAAGGGCTTCATAGACAATCATGCAGACGGTATTAGACAAGTTAAGGCTGCGAACGTGCTCATCATTCATGGGAATACGCAAGGCTTCATCCGCATGGGCACGCATAAAGGATTCTGGCAAGCCTTTATCTTCACGTCCAAAAAGGAAATAATGGTGCTTGCCGTCATTGTAATCAACGTCCGAATACACCTTGTCAGCAAATTTGCTAATTAAATGCAATTCTCCATCGCATTTATTCAAAAATTCTTCCAAACTATCGTAAAAGGTCACGTCCAGCTTGTCCCAATAGTCAAGTCCTGCACGCTTCATTTTGCGGTCGTCAATGGGAAATCCCATAGGACGAATGATGTGCAAGGGAGCGTTGGTCGCGGCACAGGTTCTTGCGATATTTCCTGTATTTTGCGGGATTTGAGGTTGAAAAAGCACGACATGGTTAATCGCTTTGCTACCTTCTTCATGATAATCCAATTCTTCGATATTCATAGATTTCCCCTTCATTTTGACATAAAAAGAAAACCACACTGCTCGGAGTCGCGCTCAGCAAACAATGTGGTTGGTGGTGGTTCATTAACTTAAATCATAACAGGTTTGATTTAAACTAACGAATCTTCGCTAACTATTATAACACTTTGCCCTGTAAAGTCAACGGATTTGATAAGATTTTATAGCCTTTTTTACCAGTCTTTTTCAAAGATAAGGCTCTATTTTTTCAAATGATAAGAATAAGTGGCAATGATAATATCCTCATACCAACGCAAGCGGACACGTAAGCGTAGGCTCATTTGGTTGTGAAGAACGTTTTGCCAGCTGTGTTTTGGAATAAATTTTGGAATGATGACCGTCATGGTGTGGTTTTGTTTTTGGGCTTCACGGTTCATCTTGTTGACAAACAACATGGTCGGTTTAACAATATCACGGTAATTGGATTCGATATTGACAAAGGTCACTTCTGGGAAATAGGTTTTAAATTCTTTTTCAATTTCCAAGTCTTTTTGCTTGGTTTCAAGGGTGGACACGTGCATAGCAACGACGGTTTGCCCAATGCTTTTGGCATAATTGATGGCACGAATGCTGGCTTGGGTTAGATTTCCCACTAAAATCAAGACGGTATTGCCATCGTAATGAACGTTGGTCACATCCTCTGTCAAACGCAATTGCATGGCCACGTTGTTGTAGTGATTTTTAATAGAATAAAACAAAATCATCAAGGCAATAATGATTGGGAAGAATGGCCAAATCTCATTTAATCTAAAGATAAGCAGAATTAAAATGATGACGTAGCAAATGATAGCCCCTAAAATATTAGCTAAAGAGTGCCTCAAAAAGCCCTTACCAATTTTGCGTTTCCAGTGAACAACCATTCCCGTTTGTGACAAGGCAAATGGAATAAAGACCCCAATGGTGTAAAGTGGAATGAGACGTTCGGTTGAACCATTGAAAATGAATAACAAGGCAATCGCACCGACGGCTAGAGTGATGATACCGTTTGAATAACCTAAACGTGCCCCTTTTTCCATAAAGAGATGCGGCATGTACTTGTTTCGAGCCATGTTAAATGACAACATTGGAAAGGCTGAAAAACCAGTATTGGCTGCCACGGCCAAAATCAAGGCTGTAGATAATTGGAAAACGTAAAAGAGGGCATTTCCCACAAGAGAATCGCCAAAAATTTCCTTGGCAATTTGAGCTAAAACGGTCACATGAGCATTAGGCAAAATCCCCAACCAGTAGTTCAAGAAGGTAATGCCTGCAAACATGATTCCCAAAATTAAAGACATGATAGCCAAGGTACCAGCAGCGTTATTTTCTTTTGGTTTTTTGAAAAATGGTACTGCGTTTGAGATAGCCTCAACCCCTGTCAAAGAGGCGGAACCACTTGTAAATGCCCTTAATAACAAGATAATGGATACCCCAGGAACCACCGCACCGACGTGTGCTGTTGCGTGGTAAGGCAATTGACCCGTTACAATCTGGAAGGCACCGTACACAATCAAAAACATGGTGCTAATGATAAAGAGGTACACAGGTACCATCAAGGACCTAGCCGATTCGCGCAAGCCCCGCAAATTCATTAACATCAAGAGCAATACCAAGGCAATCGCAATTTCCAAATTGAAATTTTTGAAAGCTGGAAAGGCAGAGGTGATGGCATCTGCTCCTGAAGAAACAGACACCGCTACGGTCAACATATAGTCAATCAAAAGGCTTCCACCAGCTAATAAGCCCATGCTGGGCGATAAATTTTCAGTGGAAACAATATAAGCCCCACCACCTTTGGGGTAGGCATGAATTACTTGTTGGTAAGAAATCGTCAGACTGGCTAACAAGACAAGAACCAATAGCCCGATTGGCAAAGACCACCAAATAGCTGCCGCTGAAATGGTTGTCAACACCAAAATCACTTGTTCTGGTCCATAAGCAATAGATGACAAAGCATCACTTGAGAGCATAGCTAAAGCCTGCGACTTGGACAACAAATGCTCTTCATCGGAATCACCAGCTGATTTCAATGGATAACCGATAAAAAGATTCCTTAACTTTTCAAACATTGAAATTCTCCCTTAATCTAAATAACGATTTATTATAGTTCTCTTGTTCTCATTTCGCAAGTATTTTGGGTAAATGTTATCTATTTGTAACAATTCTAACAGTAGAGTGCTAATGCTTATCGGGACTTTCAGTTTTGTCTAGAAATTTTTACAAAAAAGGAGTATCATAGAAGTGATACTTTTCGGAGGTTCAGGATGAAAATAATTGTTGTCGGTGGAGGTAAGGTCGGAACTGCCCTTTGCCGTTCTTTAGTAGAAGAAAAACATGATGTTATTTTAATTGAGGAAAAAGAGTCTGTTTTAAAAAAAGTTACCAAACGCCATGATATTATGGGAATTGTTGGCAATGGTGCCAACTTTAAAATTCTTGAACAGGCCAATATTCGAAACTGTGATATTTTTATCGCCTTGACGGCAAAAGACGAGGTCAATATGATTTCTGCTGTCTTGGCTAAAAAAATGGGGGCAAAAGAAACGGTTGTTCGTGTGCGAAACCCAGAATATTCCAACACCTATTTCAAGGATAATGATTTTCTTGGCTTTTCCCTCGTACTCAATCCAGAATTGCTGACGGCTCGCTACATTGCCAATTCGGTTGATTTTCCAAATGCCTTGTCTGTTGAGCACTTTGCCAATGGGCGCGTCATGTTAATGGAATTTATCATTGCCGATGGCAGCAAGTTGTTCCAATTGTCGATCAGTCAATTCCGCAAGAAATTTGGAAACTTGGTGGTCTGTGCCATTGAGCGTCAGGGCAAGCTTATTATCCCTGACGGGGATACCACGCTACGTCTTGGTGATCGTATTTTTGTCACTGGTAATCGTAACGAGATGATTCAATTCCATAATTCTGTGAAAACTAAAATCATCAAAAACATGATGATTATCGGAGCTGGACGCATTGCTTATTATGTATTGAACATCTTAAAAAATACACGCATAAGCTTAAAAATTATTGAAAATAACCCTGAAGGTGCTGCCTTTTTCAGTCGTGAATTTCCTCATGTTCATGTTGTGCAAGGGGACGGTACGGAAAAAAGCGTTCTTCTAGAAGAAAGTGTGGAAAATTTTGATGCCGTGGCTACCTTGACTGGAGTCGATGAGGAAAACATCATCACGTCAATGTTCCTTGAAACCTTAGGCGTGCCAAAAACGATTACCAAGGTCAATCGCACTAGCTTGCTTGAAATCATCGATACCAGCCGTTTTTCAAGCATCGTCACACCTAAAAATATCGCCGTAGACACCATGATGCACTTCATTCGTGGACGCGTCAACGCCCAAGACTCAAACCTTGATGCCATGCACCACATTGCTAATGGGCGCATCGAATCCTTGCAGTTTGAAATCCGCGAATCCAATAAAATGGCTGGCAAGAGTCTCTCTTCGCTTAAATTTAAAGACGATATTTTGATTGCTGCCATTATCCGCAAGGGGAAAACCATTTACCCAACTGGTGAAGACATCTTGCAAGTTGGCGACAAAATTGTTGTGGTCACATTTCTCAAAAATGTGACACGTATCTATGATTTGTTAGCGAGGTAGTTATGAATAAAAGTATGGTTCGCTACCTCCTATCCAAATTGCTCCTGATTGAATCTGGTTTGCTTTTGGTTCCTTTGGTTGTCGCTTTTATTTACCATGAACCTTCTCGCGTGGTCAGTAGCATTATCATGACGATTGCGATTTTACTGCTTATCGGTTTACTTGGAATTGCTTTTAAACCCCAAAATTACCATATCTATACCAAGGAAGGGCTGTTGATTGTCGCTCTTTGTTGGATTTTGTGGTCCTTCTTTGGAGCTCTGCCTTTTGTGCTATCTGGCCAAATTCCTAGCATTATCGATGCTTTCTTTGAAATGAGTTCAGGTTTTACCACGACAGGGGCAACCATTTTACCCGACGTTAGCGTCTTATCGCATTCGATGCTGTTTTGGCGCAGTTTTGCTCACCTTATCGGAGGAATGGGGGTTCTGGTTTTTGCCCTTGCCATTATGGAAAACAGTAAGAACAGTCATCTTGAAGTCATGCGAGCAGAAGTTCCAGGACCTGTTTTTGGTAAAGTGGTATCAAAACTAAGGGAAACCGCTCAAATTCTCTACGTCATCTACCTCAGTATGTTTGCCGTAATTTGCGTTATTTTAGTTGGTGTGGGAATGCCGCTGTTTGACAGTCTGATTACCGCCATGGGATGTGCGGGGACTGGGGGATTTGCCGTTTACAACGACTCCATCGCCCACTACCATAGCTCTCTCATTACCAATATTGTTTCTATCGCGGTGCTGCTTTTCGGAATCAATTTCAACCTTTACTACTTCTTGCTCTTGCGTAAATTCAAAGCCTTTTTCAAGGACGAAGAATTGCGTACCTACATTAGTATTATCATCGTGGCAACAGCTTTGATTTGGCTCAATGTCAGTGGACTTTATGCCAGTGCTGGTAAAGGGTTAGAGATTGCTTTCTTTGAAGTATCCAATGTTATCACGACCACTGGTTTTGGTATCACCGATTTAACCGTTTGGCCGCTCTTTTCGCAAGTCATTCTTCTGATACTGATGTTTATCGGTGGGTCGGCTGGGTCAACTGCAGGTGGTTTTAAGGTAATGCGCGCCTTGATTTTGACGAAAATTTCCAAAAATCAAGTGCTCTCAAGTCTTTATCCTAACCGTGTCATGACCATTCATGTTAATCAACAGCCGCTGGACAAGGAAACCCAGCACAGCGTTTTAAAATACCTGTCGCTATACGTGACCTGTTTACTTGTCTTGACACTCTTCCTATCACTTGATAATAGCGACTTTATGGTGGTTGCCAGTGCCGCGGCTTCAACGTTCAATAACATCGGCCCACTGCTTGGCACCGACCAAACCTTCAACATTTTCAGTCCTTTTTCAAAACTGCTCATGTCCTTTGCCATGATTGCGGGACGTCTTGAGATTTTCCCAATCTTACTGCTTTTCATCCCCAAAACATGGTCTAAATACTAATCATACCGCTCCCTTTCAAAAAGGGAGCTTTTTTGGAGAAAAAAAACGACCTCAGGCCTGAAGTCGCTTCTTAGTTATGACGAAAATCTTTATGACGGTGTAGGGTGAAATAATCTGGGACAGGGTCTTTGCCACCCTCGACAAATGGGTTGCACCGTAAAATACGTGCAATCCCCATCAAAACACCCTTAATGCCATGCTTTTCAATCGCCACAATCATATAACTAGAACAGGTCGGCTCATAGCGGCAAGACGGTGGGGTCAGTGGGGAAATGAATTTCTGATAGCCCCGCACCAAAGCAATCAAGCTTTTTTTAATCATTTGGTCTTAGTCACCGCTAAATTATGTAGCTGGCTGATTTCTTTTTTATTCAAACGGCGAGATTCCCCAGGACGCAAGCCCCTCACATCTAGATTTCCAAAGCGTGTGCGGGACAATTTATCCACCAAAAGCCCAACAGATTCAAACATCTTTTTGACTTGATGATTGCGTCCTTCATGAATGGTTAATTCCACAACAGAACGGTTTTTGTCAGGATCTACTTTGATAATGTTGTAGCGAGCTGGTTTGGTTTTCTTACCGTCAATGAGCACACCACGCGTCAAAGGACGTAGGTTTTCCTTGGTCGCAATGCCTTTCACACGCGCCAAATAAACCTTGTCAATTTCATTTCTTGGGTGGATCATCTCATCTGTAAAATCCCCATCATTGGTTAAAATCAACAAACCTGTAGTATCCCAGTCCAAACGCCCAACAGGGTAAATGCGTTCTTTGACATCAGGCAACAAATCCACAACTGTCTTGCGTCCCTTCTCATCTGACACGCTTGAAATGACCCCATGCGGTTTATTGAGCACATAATAAACCTTTTCTTCATTGTAAATCGGTGTGCCTTCCACTTCGACTCTATCCCCATTTTTAACGGTGGTCGCTAGTTCTGTCACTACCTGACCATTTAATGTCACCAATCCTTGCTTAATCAATTCTTCGGCTTTGCGTCGACTGGCAACACCTGCATGGGCAATGTATTTATTAATTCTCATGCTATTACTCCTATCCTCAAAAATAATGACTGCCTAAGCGTCATCTGTCTGCTTTGTTTCTCCAAAAAGCGACACTTCCTCATCCACCAACTCAATGTGAGAGGCGTCCACCAATTCTGTCAAGTCATTAATCCCCATAAAATCCAAGAAATAATCTGTTGTGGCATAGAGATTGGGACGTCCGATAACCTCTTTTTTCCCCGCTTCTTGAATCAAGCCCAAAGACAAGAGTTTACTCACCGCACTGCTAGAATTGACCCCACGAATGTCGTCAATCTCAATACGCGTAATGGGCTGCTTATAGGCAATAATAGACAGAACTTCCAAACTCGCACGCGACAAGCTCTGATTGACAGGCGCCTTGGCAAATTCACGTAGCAAGTCTGAAAATGTCTCCTTGGTAGCCATTTTATAACGTCCAGCCGTTTCAATCAAGCACAAGGCTGTTGTGTCGTCTGACTCGTATTTTTGAGCCAAGATCTGCAAGAGCTCTTTTAGCTGACTAGGAGTCAGCTGGAGCATTCCTGCCAAATACCTCAAGCTCAGCCCCTCTTCTCCTGCCACAAAAAGAAGCGCTTCTAATTGTGCCAAATCATTCATATAGCCTCCTCTTAAATGGCTGACGCATCAGATGGCACCTGTTTATCAGCCTTTTTCACCACAATACTACCAAACGTTTCGTCTTGTTCCACCGTGATTTCATGCACCTTAACCAATTCCAAAGTCGCTAGAAACACCGTCACCATCTCCAAACGTGTCTGACATTCCTGAAAAATACTCTCCAAACATAGGCTCGGCGTTTGATTCAAACGCTCAGAAAGAGTCATCATCATGTCTTCGATACGGTAATCATCACGTTCAATGACCGTGTGAGTGCTTGCCATTCGTTTTTGCTTTTCAGACATGACTTGCGAAAAGGACAAAAACAAATCCATAACCGTCTTGTCATGATTCAGCACTGCATCTTCAAAAATAAGCTCTTCCTTAGGTTTGGAATAAAATTTAGAGCGTTCGTCGTGCTGGGCAGACATTTCCTCGCTGATGGCTTTAAAGCGACGGTACTCCTCAATCTGCGACAAAAGCTCTTGCTCGGGGTCATCCTCTACTGGCGTTTGCTCCACAACTTTTGGTAATAGCTTACGACTTTTGATGAGCATGAGCTGACTCGCCATAACCATGTACTCCCCCGCCACTTCTAGCTTCATAGCTTGCAAGGTCGAAATATAAGCCAAATATTGTTCAATCACCTCTACAATCGGAACGTCATAAACATCCACCTGATATTTTGACACCAAATGCAAGAGCAGATCCAAAGGACCTTCAAAATCTTTTAATTTAATATCCATTATGATGTGTAATATTTCTCTAATGTTATCGGGCTTTTTAACCCCAATTGCTTACTGATTTCTAGAATAGACTTGCCAGCCTCTTTTTGGTGAAGAATGTACTGCTGCCGTAAATCTTGTGCGGATAAGGTCTCAAAACCGTATGTGCTTAAAAAAGCCTTGAGCTGAGTGAAAAACCATTGCCGTGAATAAGGCTTTCCTTTATGGTCAAAAAGATACTGACCTTCTGACAATTGTGCCACTAAATAGGGCAAAAGCCGTTCTGGCACTTGCAAAATCCTCACCATCCCAGAGCGTTTCAGACGCAAGACCGCAAATTGACTGTCCACATCGGCTGGGGTTAAGTGCTGAATTTCTTGAGGCAACAAGCCCAATTCAACTATCAACAAGGCAATCAATTGCCCTGCTTTTTGGCTCGTTTCCTGATAAAAACAACCGTAATCTAACAGTGAACAGTCCGCTGGCTGAGTTACCATTTTTTCTTGATTGTTCAGCTTATAAAACCGCTCCAGTTTGCCTTGTTCATACAGAAAATACAGAAATTGATTAACTGCTGATAGTTTGCGTTTTTTAGCCGACACTTTCAAGTCTGCTAAGGAATGCTCATACAAGGACAATTTTTCAGGTGTGATTTTGCCAGCCACCACCTCAACAAACTGCTGCAAGTCATAATAGTAAGCCTTCTTAGAACTCTCAGACAGTTGCTTACTTGCTATAAAGCGTGTGATATCATTCTTCATCATCTTTTGGCGTAATGGTGTAATGGTTGGTAAAATCGTGCAACAAGCTGTTGACCGCTTTTAAAATTGAGCGGCGTGTGATAATGCCCAAAAATTGTTGGTCATCATCTAAAACTGGCAAGAAAGGATAATCCACCAACAAGTGCATAATTTCAGTCAAATCAGCCTCTTTGCGAATGGTTTTGATTTTGGTATTGACCATTTGACCAATATCCATCTGGTTGAGTTCCCATTCTGTCAGCTGGTGCTTGACCTGATAAGACATGATATCTGCGATGCTAATGGTTCCCACGTACTTCTTGTCCTTGGTAATAACAGGCACGCGAGAGTAACCATTATTGACCAACAGCAGCATAACATGGTCTGAATTATGCGTATCAATAAAAATGGCTAACTCATCTGCTGGAATGAGGTAGTGGTCCAAATGGCTGAGCAGAAAATCTTCAAATTCTTTTGCTATCATCTGTCAAATTCCTTAGAAAGTGCAGGGTAAAGGTCATGGTGACGTGTGTAGTAAGTCACCTTGATAGTATCCTGTGTAATCTCAACTTTGGCGTACAATTTTTCTTGTACATCGCCACGTGGTTGTGACACGCTTCCTGGGTTGATAAAAATGGTTTTACCATTTCGCCAAGCGGCAGGGCGGTGCAAATGCCCATAAAGGCAAATATCCGCATCTGCTTCTTGAGCAAATAAATCCAATCTATCCCACGTGAAATTGATATTATACAAATGACCATGCGTCTGAGCAATGGTAATGTCCCCAAGTTGGGTAACCAAACGTTCAGGATAACCATTGTCATAATCACAATTGCCACGAACCACATGGATGCCTCCTTCCCAAACAGGGTCCGAACTTGGTAATTCAGAATCCCCATTGTGGAAAATGGCATCTACTTTGCCTTGATACGTTTTTTTGATGTCCTCGACAATCTCACGGTCCCCATGAGAGTCACTCATTACTATGATTGTTTTGCTTGCCATACTGAGAATGCCTCCATTAATTTCTTAACAGCCAATCCTCTGTGTGAGATGCTATTTTTTTCTTCAGCTGTCAATTCAGCTGCATGACGCCCTGTTTCACCGACCATAAACAAAGGGTCATAACCAAAACCATTGTCTCCCTTAGGTTCCATAGCGATGTAACCCGGCCAATCCGCTTCAACCACTAGGCTTTCCTTGCCTGGTGCTGCAACCACCAAGGTTGTGTGGAATTGGGCAGAACGGTCTTTGTGGTCAAAAACCATCGCCAGTTCGTGCAAGAGTTTGGCATTATTGGATTCATCTGTTGCGTCTGGTCCTGAAAAACGTGCTGACCAAACACCTGGAAGGCCACCTAGGGCATCCACTTTCAAACCAGAATCATCCGCCAAGACCATCTTACCCGTTAAATTGGAAATGGTTTCTGCTTTCAAACGAGCATTTTCTTCAAAAGTTGTGCCAGTTTCTGCGACCTCAGGCAAATCAGGGTAATCATTAAGATTTTCCACCTTGATACCTAGTTTTTCAAACATTTTGCGGAATTCTTTGGTCTTGCCTTCGTTGCGTGTGGCAATTAAAATGGTATCACCAAAAGCAGTTTCAGAAGCATTCCCAAAGAAAGCTTTGGCGTCCACGCCCCCTTTAGGCAAGTGCACCAAGAGCAAATGATCAGCCTCAGTCACCACGACGGCACCAGCTCGTTGTGCCACTTCAAACTGACGATCGCTTTCTTGGTTAATCATGTCAACCACAAAACGAATCAACTGAAAATCAGACGCTTTTTTGATAACCGTGACGTTATAGCCATTTTTGGCTTGGTCAGAATGGCACTTACCATGATCTTTATGACAACGCTTATGCTTAGTTAGTTTTGACAATTCTGAGTTCAATCGAGCTAGGTGGTTGGCACAAATGCCTTCAAAACCACGAAGCACATTGGCGCCACCCCATTCACCGATAAACCAATTGTCCGCATCTTTGTATTCATAAATCTTATCCGTCATTTTCTAATCCAACTCCTTCATCTTGTGCTTGCAAATCAACGTGTCTGACGTCAATATCTGTATTTAGCCAATTCATGGCGATTTCTCTAAAACTTTGCGTGCTGGCTGTGGTATAAAAAACGGGTATGGATTGATTTGGGATACGGCTGTGATTGATTTGAAAATAATTAAGCAGCACGGAAACATCCCGCACACACTCTGCTCCGCTATCAATTAACTTAACCTCTGGCCCCATGACATTTTGAATGATAGGACGCAACAAAGGGTAATGTGTGCAACCAAGCACCAAGGTATCCACTTTGCCAACAAGCGATGCCAGCGTTTCATAAACCACTTTTTTGGCGACACTTGACGCCATTTCGTTTGATTCCACCAAGGGAGCAAATTTAGGGCAAGATAGACTCAAAACGGTCATTTGTGGGGCTAGGGACATAATTTTTTGGCGGTAAATATCCGATTTGATTGTCATCGGCGTGCCAATGATCCCGATTTTGCCGCTGCGCGTTGATTTAATGGCTGCGCTAGACCCTGGCAAAATCACACCCAAGACAGGAATATCCAATTTTTCCTTCACTTCTTCCCAAGCGACTGCTGTTGCAGTATTGCAAGCAAAAACAATCATCTTGACGTTTTGTGTCAATAAAAACTGCACCAATTCCCACGTGTATTTTCGAATTTGCTCGGCTGGTCGTGGCCCATAAGGCGCTCTAGCAGAGTCCCCAATATAGACAATTTCTTCATACGGAAGTTGACGCATCAACTCACGCACCACGGTCAAGCCACCAACACCAGAATCTAAAAAACCAATTGGTCTATTATCCATAACATCTTCTTTCTAATCATGGACTTATAAAAAACCCAGTTGGCGAGGCAACTGAGTCATTCATTTCTGAGCTCTGTGCTCGAAAAGTCAATCAGCCCTTAGGAGTTATGGTCTCTTGCCACTTCTCATAAGGGATGAAACGCTAGCTTATCGTCTATTTTTAGCAGCTGCTGCTTTTGATTGTTTAATAATATTTCGATAAGTCTGTTGAATTTTAGCTTCGCTCGGTTTTTGACCCATTTGGCTCATCATTTCACGAATAGCGTCTGGCGTTAAACGTGGGTGTTCAGCCACTTCTCTTTCAAATTGTCGACGAGCAATGAAAACACCACCAACAAGCCCACCAAGAAGGGCAACCAAAATTAACAGAATCCAAAGAAATGTTGTCATGATTATCTTTCTCCTAAATTTTTTACACCACTCATTATAGCAAAAATAGGGAAAAATAGAAAGAGTTTACAAACGCCTAAGCGCTTTTATCCCCTTTCTTTTTCCCTTAAAAGTTTTGGCTCAAAATGGCTATCGCTCTAGTCAAAATCAAATCCTTCAATGGTCGCAAAGTAATCCTCTGGGATTTCCGCACGACGAATCAAACGAGCAGTGCCGTCCTCTTGGTAAAGAATTTCAGCCGAACGCAAGCGACCGTTGTATTGGTAACCCATTGAAAAGCCATGTGCCCCTGTGTCATGAATAACCAAGATATCCCCGACACGCGCCTCAGGCAATTCCCTTTGTTTCGCAAATTTATCGTTGTTTTCACACAAAGACCCCACCACATCAACGGTTTCCAGTTTGCCATTTGGATTGCTCATGTTGGTAATGTGATGGTAAGCATCATACATAGCAGGACGCATTAAATTCACCGCAGAGGCATCAACGCCGATATAGGTACGGTAGGTTTGTTTACGATGCAATACTTTTGTGACCAACAACCCATGCGGTGCCAACATGAAACGCCCTAATTCTGTGAAAATCTTGACCTCACCAAGTCCCGCTGGAACCAAGACATCATCAAAAGCACGATGCACACCTTCCCCTATAACCGCTATGTCATTGGCTTCTTGACTTGGTAGATAATTGACCCCAATTCCTCCTGACAAATTGACAAAATCAATGGCAACACCTGTTTTTTCCTGGATTTCAACAGCCAATTCAAACAGTTGGCGAGCTAATTCTGGGTAGTAATCGTTTGTGACGGTATTTGACGCCAAGAAGGAATGCACACCAAAATGCTTCACACCTTGGGCTTTGAGTTCCTGAATCCCTTTGAGCAATTGCTCCTTGGTCATCCCAAATTTAGATTCGTTGGGATTGTCCATGATGTCTGTCCCAAGGGCAAAGACGCCACCAGGATTGTAGCGAAGGGAAATCGTGTCAGGCAAACCTGCCACTTCTTTCAAGAAAGCAATGTGCTCATACGCGTCTAAATTGATTGTCGCACCGATTTTTTTAGCGTATTGAAATTCACGAGCTGGGGTGTCGTTTGATGAAAACATGATATCCGTAAATCCCAGTTTATGGCTCATCAACAATTCCACTTCCGTTGCACAATCCACGCCACAATTTTCCTCTTGCAAAATCTTCAAAATCGCAGGTGTTGGGGTAGCTTTAACGGCAAAATACTCTTTAAATCCCTTATTCCAAGCAAATGCCTTATTGACAGCACGCGCTTTTTCACGAATGCCCTTTTCATCATACAAATGAAAGGGAGTTGGGTAAGTATCGGTAATAGTTTCAAGTTCTTTAGCTGAAATAAACGGTGTTTTCATCAGGACTCCTCTAAATTGTCAAAATATTATGATTATTATATCATAAAGCCACAAAATCACCAAAAGATAGCTAAAAAAAAGCCAGCACCAATAGTGCCAGCTTGTCAGTTAAGGTATTAATCGTCCTTTCCGAAAATACGAAGCAAGTTTAAGAACAAGTTAATGAAGTCGAGGTAAAGGCTCAAGGCCATTGAGATAGCCCAACCGTCATTGACTTGACCACCAGTGCTTGCAAACACACGCTTAATCATTTGATTGTCATAAGCAATTAAACCTGAGAAAATCAACACAGATACAATGCTGATGATGTAACTCATACCGCCAGAACCAATGAAGAGATTCACAAAGCTAGCGATGATAATCCCAATCAAAGCCGCCATCAAAGCCTTGGTCATGCCTGATAAATCACGTTTCGTAAAGAAACCAACCATTGACATAGCAAAAAAGACTAAAGCTGATGAGATAAAGGCTTGGAAAACAGTCGCCTGCGTGTAAGCTGCTAAAACAAAGCTCAAGGTAAAGCCGTTTAAGGCCGAATAAAATAGAAATAGTGGCAAGGCCGCAGGTGTGTTGCGACGCGCAGCGTTACTTGCCATAAATACTAGGGCAAGTTCTAAAAAGATAGCAACGTAATAAACCATTGGATGATAAGTGATAATATTTACCATATTGTCTGAAAAGACATAAAGCATGAGGTATGAGACAAAGGCTGATAGCCCAATTCCCATGCCGACTAATCCATAAATCTTAGCAAAAAAGCGACTTAATGCCCCGTCATTTTGAGCATAAATAACATTATTATCCATATACTTTCCTTTCTGTAATAAAGAGATAATGTCTATTCTATATTAACGATGATTGCTTGGTAAAATCTTGCGGCTGTAACGTCTGCGTTTGGTAAATCGTTTTCGCAAAGGCGTCATCGCTTCTTTAACCGCACAATATTTGTCAACCATCGTAACAATATAACCTTCTTTGTAGCGTGGTGGCGCAATAGTAGCCCCCCACATGTGTTTTAAAATAATATCCTCTTCACGTTTTGTTAAGTCCACCAATTTCCGTGCGTTACGAACAGCGATTCGAGGGTGAACCCAAGCGTGCCCTTTGTTAAATTTTGTAACTCTCCAATCGTAATAGAAAAAGTCATGCAAGAGTCCGCCACGTGCGGTAGCTTTTTCATCCCAACCCAATTTTTTAGCAATACGATAACTCGTATAAGCCACGTCGATGGAATGCTCCATCCGAGTTGAATAGTGGTGTTGGGTAATCTTATCTAATTTTTGAAAACGAGGATGTTGGATGATATGACCAACAAGGTCCATAAATTCTTTGTCTTTTTTATAGGCTTCCGTGTAACCCGCCCCCTTTCTCTCAACTTAATTATAGCATAATATCTTAAATTAAAGTGAAATAAGAGAAGGCTTAAGACCTAAGCTATCAAGTGAAAAAGCAAAATACCAGCTGCCACAGCCACATTCAAACTCTCTGCTTGACCAGGCATGCTAATGTGAACCAAATGGGTTGCTTGTTGCGCCATATTTTCCGAAATGCCATTGCCTTCATTGCCCATGACCAAAGCAAACTGCTGCGGAGCCGCAAAGTCCTTGTAGTCAATCGAATCTGATGACAAGGTGCTAGCCAGCACAGGTAGGTTTAATGTGTGGAACTGCTCGCAAGCAACCGCCATATCCATTCGCCAAACAGGTAGGTGAAAATGGCTGCCCTGCATAGAACGCAGCGTTTTTTGATTGTAAATATCGGCTGATTTTTCCGAAATAATCACACCATCTAAGCCAGCCGCATCTGCTGTCCGAATCATGGTCCCGACATTTCCAGGGTCCTGAACATCCTCCAAGACCAAGTAGCGTCCTGCTTTTAGCGCTTCAAGGGGCAACTGCGGCATCGCAACTTCAGCAATAATGCCCTGTGGTGCCTTAGAATCAGTCAACTCCCTCAATACTTCAGGAGTCACCACTGTTACCTTTGGCAAATGGCTGATGCGCTCAACAAAAGCTTCCAAAACAAAGACATTCACAAAAGTCGCCCCTGCTTTTTCCGCCTCTTCAAACAAATGCCAGCCCTCAATCAAATAAGACGACTGCCGGTATTTCTTTTGCAATAATTTTTTCGTTTTTTTAATGAGATTATTGGATTTAGAAGTTATCGTTAGCATGTTGCTATTATAACAAAAAATCTCCCAAAAAGGAGATTTCAGCACTATTTTAGCTCATTTCTAATGGTTGTCCATTAACATCTTTATCGTCTTTTTTGAGAATAAAGAAGGCATAAATAGCAGACAACGTCACAATACCAGATACCACCAAGAAGGTTTTTTGATAACCAATCTTATCATGCAAGGCTCCAAATGGCGTAGAGAAAATAATTTGTCCTACCTGAGCCGCAATTTGGAAACCAACCATGTAAAGCGTTGTTGAAATACGTGTATCAAAGTGAAGTGTGAAGTAACGGAACATCGCTAGAATAAAGATGGCCGTTTCTGGTGCGTGTAGAAGTTTAATAATAGAAACGCCTAAAGGATTGGTCACTAAACCACAACTACCGATACGTAAAACCATGATAACCAGTCCAATAAGAAGGCTTTTACGAACACCTGTTTTGCGCATCATGATAGGAACCAATCCCATCATAATGGATTCTAAAAAGACTTCCATTGAATTGAGAACCCCATATGCCTGTTGACCAATGGCAGGTGTACTAAAGAATTTAGTAAAGAAGTCAGGGAACATCTGTTGGTCAAATACGGTATAGAAAGCCCAACTCATCATGATAAAAATGATAATTTTCCACAAATCAATCATCTTAAACACGTTTAAGATTTCAGCCATAGAAGGGGATTTATCTTCTTTTTGATTTTCAGCCAAATTCTCAAATTGCTGGAGTTTTTCTTCATCATCTTCTGGTCTAAAGAAAATAAGGACCAAGAGCAACACAACTGCAAAAGCAGATCCTACCCAGAAAATCAAATAAGCATTTATGGTAAATAGGAAACCTGCCACCAAAGCCGCCACAGCATAACCAAATGAACCCCAAGCACGCGCTTGACCGTATTCAAAGTTAAAACGTCTTCCCATACGTTCTGCCAAAGCTTCAAATGTCGGCGAAGTCGCTAAAAATGCAACGGATAAGTATAAAGATCCTAGTAAAACTCCCACATAAAACTGACTTTTTAGCATAGGAACGTAAATCCATGTGAAGAAAGGTCCTAAGAAAATCTCACATCCTACACAAAACATCAAAAGTGTCTTTTTGATTCCCAATTTGTCTTGAATAGAACCATAGACAAACATCAAAATCAAGGTAATAGCAGAGTTAAAAGAATAAATGGTTCCAACTTGTGAACCTGAAAAGCCTTGCTTGCTGGTCAACCATATCTGGAAGAATGACCACCAAATTCCCCAACCTGTGAAGAAGAGCAAGATTGACAAGGAATTACTTGCATAAAAGGGATTGTCAAATTGTTTTTTCAAAGACTTCATGACTCCTAGCCTCCAAATTAGTAGGTATTAGCTTCTTCTTCCAATCGATAGATGTGGGTTTGATTATCACATGCTTGGTCTAAAGAAAGTTCAATTGCATGATTCCAGTAAATTCTTTCTGTAAAGGTAACGCTACCTTCATTCACAAAAATTTCCACTGAACTCTTATCAATATAGACTTGTAACGTCATTTCATCGGTCAAGTCAAGATGAGCAACACGTTCGCCATCGGTTGTGCTACGATTTAGAATCAAGCGTTGTCCAGACAAATCAACTGTTAAATCTAACTGATTGTCACCGTCACTTAGGGTTAGGAGTTTTCCTGATGTTACTCCTTTTATAGCCATCTCGAATTCACTGGTACGAGCCAATTCATATTTGCTATGAGCTTCCAACGTTCCACTAAATTCACAAGCTTCACGTAACGATTTCAACTCTTTGATTGGCAATTGATAGATTTTTCCATGACGGATAACCAATTCACGCGGAAGAGTGAGAGCTCCTGCCCAGCCATCTGCCTTTTCATACATTGGTGAATCCCAAGCATTCATCCATGCAATCATCACGCGACGTCCATCTGGCGTCAATAATGTTTGTGTCGCATAGAAATCATGACCATTATCAATTTCTATGAATGAACTACGTGATAAGGTAAAGTCTTCTTTCAATTGTCCCATAAGATAGCCTGTTTGGTTAAGGTTGCGATATTTGTCGCCTTTTGGCTCTAAACCTTGTGGCGACATCAACAAGATATCTTCACCATTTAGACGGAAGAAATCTGGACACTCCCACATGTAACCTTCATCTTCCAAGTTACTTGCTTTATCAAGGATAGGTAATTCCTTCCAGTCAATCAGATTGTGTGATTGATAAAGCAAGGCTCTTCCTAAACCATCTTCACCTTGACTTCCTAAAACCATATAAAAAGTATCACCATCTTGCCACACTTTTGGATCTCTAAAATGTTTTGTATTACCACTTGGTGTCGTTAAAACTGGATTACCTTCATATTTGGTAAAATGAATGCCATCTGTACTGTAAGCTAGATTTTGATCTTCGTAGAATTGCTCTTGATCATTAGGATCTGTATAATGATGTCCAGTATAAATCAACCACAGTTTTCCATCATACTCAACAGCACTTCCTGAAAAACAACCATCTTCAATAGTGGGTTCCAGAGCAATTGGTAGCGTTTCCCAATGCACTAAATCTTTACTTCTAGCATGTCCCCAGTGCATTGGACCCCAATCTGATCCATAAGGGTAATATTGATAGAAGATATGGTAGTAACCTTTGAAATACGAAAATCCATTTGGGTCATTAATCCAGCCAGCTTTAGCCATAACATGATAGCCAAGACGATAGCGATCGTTGTTCACAGTCATTGTTTCCATTTTTTTCTCCTCTTGATATGATAACCGGTTAACATATTGTGAAATCGTTTTCCTTTAAGGAATACATTCATTATAGCGCTTTCATTTTTATATATCAACCGGTTGATATAATATTTTTTAATTTTATGTGATTAACTGAAAAAACAACCTATCCTGATGATAAATTGCTTTTATATACTTTTATATATTAGAAAGCCTTGTAGGACTTATTACCGTTAACAAGTGCCATTATCTAGGAGTTTAACAGGTAAAATATGAGTATTAGATTGACTTACTTTACCATTCATGCGATTTTCTAAGAGGTTTACAGCTGTTTTTGCCATTTGATTAATCGGTTGTTGGATTGTTGAGAGATGTGGCAACAATAATTGTGTCATATCGGCACCGTCATATCCAATAATTTTTAAATCACGAGGAACTTCACGATTATACTCTCTTGCTAAAGACAATAAAATAGCCGCATCGGTATCGTTAGAGGCAAATATGCCATCAACCAGTGGATGTTCTTCAAAAATACAACGTAGAACTTCTCTTTTTTCTTCCTGACTAATATTAAAATCAATGTGATAAGTAATCGGTTTAAGACCGTGGGCTTCCATCACACTTTCATAAGCAAGCCGTCTTTGTTGGGCAGGCGTATTCAGATTTAGTGGACCATTTGTATGCACCACATAACGACAACCTCTTTTTAGTAACCTCTCCGTGGCTAGTTTACCACCTTGAAAGTTATCAGACGACACGACTGGAATGTCATCGTTCATAATGCGGTCAATTGAAACAATCGGAAGATTATGGTGGCTATATTCCTTTAAGCCTTGATTATGAGCACCTACAATCAGACCATCTACTTGATGGGTTAGGAGTTGTTTGAGGTAGTCTTCTTCCTTATCTGGATCGTTTTGTGAATTTCCCATCAACACCTTATAACCTCTTTTATACAATAAACGCTCCATTTCAGCTTCTAATTGTGCAAAAAAAGGATTATTGACTGTAGGAAAGATTAAACCAACTAGATAAGTCTTTTGTTGGAACAATTGACGAGCAATGATATTGGGTTGATAGCCTAAAGCTGCCATGGCATCGTTTACCTTCTGAATGGTTTTCTCGCTTAAGTAACCTCGATTATTTAAAACCCTAGAAACAGTTGTTTTAGAAACACCTGCTAGGCGAGCAACATCTTCTAATTTTGGACGAGTATGTGACGTATCTTTCATGCTTTCTATTATATCATAAGCCAGCCTAATCAGCTTTATGATATAATAAACGCATAAGAAGACTATAATATTATTAGGGGAGGAATTTGAGATGAAAAAAGTGCGTTTGATTGTGTCTGGTCGTGTGCAAGGCGTTGGTTTTCGCTACTCAACTTATGCAATAGCCCTTCAAATTGGGGATATTTATGGGCGGGTTTGGAATAATGATGACGGCACTGTGGAAATCCTAGCTCAATCCCAAGATGCTGCTAAAATGGCAAAATTTATTCAGGAAGTACGCAAAGGGCCGTCACAATGGGCCAAAGTGACCTATGTTGATGTCAAAATGGATAACTCTGAAGATTTTAAGGATTTTCGCATCGCCAACTAATCTTTGTCACCAATCTATCAAAAATTAGGACCATAGATGTATTGAGAATTTGCCTAAAAAAAAGTAAAATAGTAGGGTATTATATTTTTAAAGGAATAATCAATTGAACAAAAAATTAAATCGTGTCCTCTTATCGGGACTTAGTTTATCGTTATTGTTAACTTTATCTGGCTGTGTCAGTGTCGATTCTAGTGGTAACCCAACAGGAACCGTTTGGAACATTCTTGGGGAGCCGATGGCAAAACTCATCCAGTATTTCGCTAATAACATGGGGCTTGGTTTTGGCTTAGCCATTATCTTAGTCACCGTTATTGTCCGCCTCATTATCCTACCTTTAGGGCTTTACCAATCTTGGAAGGCAAGTTACCAATCTGAAAAGATGGCTTTCTTAAAACCTGTCTTTGAGCCAATCAATGAGCGTATGCGAAATGCGACAACTCAAGAAGAAAAAGCTGCTGCCCAAATGGAATTGATGGCAGCTCAAAGAGAAAACGGTATTAACATGCTTGGAGGCATGGGATGCTTGCCACTGCTTATCCAAATGCCATTCTTCTCAGCCTTGTACTTCGCAGCCCAATACACTCAAGGGGTTTCTGAAAGTACCTTCATGGGAATTGACCTTGGAACACGTAGTATTCCGTTGACAGCAGTCATCGCTATCTTGTACCTCTTCCAATCATGGTTGTCAATGCAAGGTGTAGCTGAAGAACAACGTGCAGCTATGCGTGGTACCATGTACGTGATGCCATTGATGATGGTCTTCATGGGTATGGGAATGTCAGCCAGCGTCTTGCTTTACTGGTTAGTCGGTGGTATCTTCTCGATCTTCCAACAATTAATTACCATGTTTGTTATTAAACCAAGACTTCGTCATCGCATTGAAGAGGAATTTAAAAACAATCCTCCAAAAACTTACAAATCAACCAGCCGTAAAGACGTTACACCAAACGCTAACAAAGCACAATTAAATAACACTAATAATCAAGCTCGTAAGGCAAAACGTAACGCTGGAAAACAACGAAAACGTCGCTAAAACATTCAAAAGACCGTCATTCTGATAGGAATGGCGGCCTTTTTGTTGCAATAAAAAGAAGGCTTGTAAACCTTCTTGTCATTAAGCTGTTTTTTCCACGCTCAAAATTTCAACGTCATAGCTTCCAGCAGGTGATTCAATTGTAACGATGTCACCTGTCTTTTTACCAATCAAAGCTTGAGCGATTGGGCTTTCGTTAGAGATACGACCTGAGAAGATATCCGCACCAGCAGCTCCAACAATGTGGTAAACATCTTGGTCAGTTGTGTTCACTTCTTGAACAACAACGGTTTTACCAATAGCAACTTCGTCTTTGGCAACAGCTTCGCTATCAATAATTTCAGCATAACGAATTTTAGTTTCCAAAATTTGAATTTGCCCTTCAACGAAAGCTTGTTCATCTTTGGCTGCATCGTACTCAGAGTTTTCAGACAAGTCACCGTAAGAACGAGCAATTTTAATACGTTCAACGACTTCTGGGCGTCGAACCAATTTAAGATTTTCTAATTCTTGTTCTAGCTGCTCTTTTTCAGCTAGGGTCATGGGATAAGTTTTTTCTGCCATTTTCTATCTCTTTTCTATAATTTTATATAAACAACAAATACAAACATGATGCGAAACACATCATGCTTGTACGTATTTATTACTCAGATAACTGACTATTAACGTATTTGTGAACATTCTTTTCATGGTCATCGTAGTTTTCCGAATAGTAGACATTACCTGTCTTGACATCCGCAACAAAGTAATAGTAATTGGTTGTTGCTGGATTTATCACAGCTTCAATTGCTGATAATCCTGGGTTATCCACAGGTCCAGGCATCAAGCCCGTATGGGTATAAATATTATACGGCGAATCAATTCCTGTGTCAATACTTGCGTCTGCCTCCAGAGTTGTTTCCTCGCCGAGTTTGCCCATGGCGTACAAGATAGCGATATTACTTTGTAAAGGCATGCCAGCATTTAGACGGTTGTAAAAGACGCTGGCAATGTTGCGGCGGTCCTCGTCGGTTGAGCCTTCTTTTTCCACCAGTGAAGCAAGGGTTAAGACTTCATTGACTGTCATGCCTTTTGCAGCAATGGTATCGTAGTAGCTAGACATATAAGAATCCATGGTCGCAATCATTTGTTCCACCAAATCTTCCATGCTGGTTTCTTTATAGTAGCTATACGTTGCTGGAAAAAGGTAGCCCTCCAAACGATAAGTGGCTTGGTCGGCACTTGGTAAGTCACCTAACAAGCGCGGGTATTTTTCAACCATTTTGGCGATGAAGTTCTCATCTTGAACAACGTTTAAAAAGTCGTCTGAGCTAAATGGTGTCAAGGCATCCTTGTCCGCCTTGTTTTTGGTGATCGCTTCTGAGATTTGCTTAATGGTATAACCTTCTGGAATCAAGATCTTACCAAGGGCTGGTTTTTCAGGCTCTGCCGTTCCGCCTTGTTTCAACAAGCTGCAAATCTCATCCAAATCCATGCTCGGTTGCAAATTGTAGTAACCGCTTTGGAAATTGCTATAATTTTTAAACTTGGTGTAGTAATTAAACACCGTAGCACTCTTGATAACCCCTGCTTTTTCAAGGATTTGTCCGATGTATTTGTTCCCAGAGCCTTCTGGAATATCAACCGTGATGTATTTGATTGAGGTTTTATCCAAAGGTTTAATGGCACTATCTACATAATGGTAAACAAAAAAACCGGTAGCTCCGAGTGCAATAATAATCACTGTGATGAGTACCAAAGCAATGCGTTTGGCAAGATTATCTGTTCGTTGACGTTTTCTACCCACTGTGTTCTCCAAATGTTCTTCTGTTTCTGCTGGCGATTCTGGCTCAGGCTCAAAAGAGTTGTCTGTTTCTTGGCTATCTTCGGATGAGTCCTCCTCATAGAGCATCTCAATCGGGATATCTGGCATTCCCGTAGAGCCAACCCCATCTGTCGCCCGTACAAAATAGCTTTCTTGTTCCTGTTTTTCCAGCGTTTCAGGAGTAAAGGCTTGTTGAATCGTTTCTAGAGCCTCGTCAATGCTCGAACGTTCTACTTCCGTCTGAATGCGATTTTCAGCTAAAGCCGACTGAGCCTTTTCTTCAAGCTGGCATTTGACTTCATGCGTATCTTCGTCAAAAAGTTGTGACTGATCGGTCTTATTGGCAAGTGCCGAATCCTGATTGTCCTGAACTTCTGATTTGGCTGCAGCTTCTTTGACTTGCTCGGCTAAATGTTGCTGCTGACGCAACTGCCTAGCTTCCTGCAAATCCGCTAAAATCTGCTCCTTAAAACTTTTTTTCTTGTGAGTTTTTGGCTTATCGTCGTGACGTTCGGTCAAAGCTTACTCCTCCTAAACTTAATCAATCGCCATTATAACCTAAAAAGCGCTTAAAATCAACAGAAGATAGCGCTTGTTATCTATTTTTAACATTAGCATTTTTCCTGAAAATAGCCACTTTATTTCAGAAAAAAGAGAGAACAAGTGCTCTCTCTTTTCGTTACTGTCTGTTATTCGTCAAGCTTGAAAGCAACTCTTCAAATGAGCGTTCGTAGAGTTGGATATCCCCAGCTCCCATAAAGACATAAACCGCATCTTCATGGTCCAACAACGGTGACATATTCTCAACGCTCACTACTTTAGCCGGTTTCTTGATTTTCATCGCAAGGTCTTCAACTTTGATATCGCCGTGGTCAACTTCACGCGCAGAACCGTAGATATTAGCCAAATAAACCGCATCTGCTTGGTTCAATGCGTCAGCAAATTCATCCAAAAGGGCAATGGTACGAGTGAAGGTATGTGGTTGGAAAATCGCCACAATTTCTTTGATTGGGTATTTTTGTCGAGCAGCATCAAGTGTAGCAATGATTTCAGTTGGGTGATGTGCAAAGTCATCAATAATAGTCACATCGTTAATGATTTTTTCACTGAAACGACGTTTTACCCCAACAAATGATTGCATGTGCTCTGCCACCAAATCCATGTCAAAGCCAGCCACATAAAGGTTAGCCACAACAGCTGTCGCATTTAAGATATTGTGACGTCCAAAAGCTGGTAGATGGAAGCTACCAATCTCTTTGCCTTCATGTTTGACTTTGAAAGATGAGCCACTTGTTGTGCGAACAATATCGTAGGCGATGAAATCATCCGTGTCATTGAAGCCATAGTAGTAAATAGCAGCATCTGACGTGATACGACGCAAGTAAAGGTCATCACCGTACAAGAACAAAGCTTTTTGCACTTGTTTTGCATAATCGTTGAAGGCTGCAAACACATCGTCAATGCTTTCAAAATAGTCTGGGTGGTCAAAGTCAATATTCGTGATGATGGAATACTCTGGATGGTATGGCATGAAGTGGCGTTGGTATTCGTCAGCTTCAAAGACAAAATAATTGCTATTGGCTGAGCCACGACCTGTACCGTCACCAATCAAATAAGAGGTATCTGTGATATTTTTGAGAACATGTGATAATAACCCTGTGGTTGAGGTCTTTCCGTGGGCACCTGCCACACCAAAACTGGTAAATTGACGCATAAATTCACCCAAGAATTCATGGTAGCGTTTAAAGGCAAAACCATTTTTCATGGCATAAGCAATCTCGACATTGTTGTCTTCACGAAAGGCATTACCAGCAATCAATTCTACATCTTCTGTGATGTTGTCTTCAGAAAATGGCAAAATCTTAATGCCTGCTTGCTCTAATCCACGTTGGGTAAAATAATATTTGCTAACGTCACTTCCTTGAACAGTGTGTCCCATTTGATGTAGCATCAATGCTAACGCACTCATACCAGACCCTTTAATTCCGATAAAATGATAGGTTTTAGACATGTTTTCTCCTCTATTTCATAACGGATGCCTTATTTGTTTGTATCCAATTGCGCCAAATTCATCTCTTGCGCTTTTTGATATTTTTTCTGTTTTTGGTTGGCATCCTTATTATAAATTTGACTATGTTTTAAGAATTCATAACTATTCTTTTTGGCTTTTTGAGTGGATTCCTTTTGTGAGCGTTGGTGGTTAAGGGGAATCTCAGCTAAAATGTAGTCATCTTGACGCATGTTAGCACTCAAATGACTGAATTTACCAGCCCTTTTTTTAGGAGGGTTTGGTTTTTTCGTTTGCAATGGTTGTTGATTTGCCATTTTTGAAGGTTTAGCCAAATTGTTTGATACGTAAGCTTGACGTTTTTTCTTCACATCTTGTCTGGCTTCATCGCGAGCCAGTTCAGCATAAGATTTGCCTTCATTGAGTGTTTTGACACGCTCGCTGTCATGGTCGTTTTCAGTCACAAAATGATAGTTATTTGTCACATCATTGTAGTCTTTTTCACGATAAGCGCCATGAATATTGGTAATTAAATCTGAATTCTCGTACAAAGCCATCGCTTTAGATGGACTGCTGACAGGTTCATCATCAGCCACTAACGGAAAACGTCTTGTCGTTTTCTTCACAATTTCACTTCCTTTCTAATGGTTGTATCACATGCACCTTTTGAGAACAATCGTCATCAGAATTGGCATGGACTCTTAGTTTATCAGTAGGTTTTCCCTTAGAATCACGGAAAAACCCATCTTAAACATAGCATGTTTATTATAAACTAAATCAAGCTTTTTTTCAAAATTTTCAGCGGGTTAAAGCTGATTGATGCCCAGAATTTCCTTGATGTCCTCAATGGTCATGCTGGCACACGCTTCATTGCCGTCAAGTACTGTGGTGACAAGGTTTTTCTTGTTTTCTTGCATTTCCAAGATTTTCTCTTCAATGGTCCCACGCGTAATCAAGCGGTAAACTTCCACATTGTCCTTTTGGCCAAGGCGGTGCGCACGGCTGATGGCTTGCATTTCAACAGCAGGATTCCACCACAAATCTACTAAAATCACTGTGTCGGCTCCTGTCAAATTAAGCCCGACACCTCCAGCTTTCAAGGAAATAAGAACGGCATCCTTAGAGCCATTATTGAAGGCTCGCGTCATTTCTTGACGGGCATCCGCAGGGGTTGACCCTGTAATCTTGTAAGATGTCAAGCCAAGCTCAGCCATTTCATCTTCAACTAAATCCAACATGCCTCTAAACTGTGAAAAGACGAGAGCGCGGTGACCGTTGTCCTTGATTTGTGCCAATAAAATACGCAGGCTATCGAGCTTTCCACTATTTCCCTTATAATCCATAAACAAGCTTGGCGTGTCACAGATTTGGCGCAGACGCGTAATCCCTGATAGGATTTCAATCTTGTGACGGTTAATGTCCTCATCACTAGCCCCAACAAGTGTTTCTTGCATTTGCCGCAATTGAGCGAGATAAATGGCTTTTTGCTTGTCATCCAATTCATTAGGGTAATTGATTTCAATCAGGTCTGGCAATTCTGGAAGCACTTCTTTCTTGCGACGACGCATGATAAAAGGCTTGATGAAACGGGCCACTTCTTTGGCGTCCATTTTGAGAAAGGTCTTTTTATCTGGCAATAAACCTGGCAAGACAATTTGGAAAATAGACCAAATTTCCAGCAATTTATTTTCAATCGGCGTTCCTGAAAGGGCAAAGCAATGCCCAACGTCAAATTGTCTGAGGTAATGCGCAATCTTGGTTTGCGTATTTTTCATGACCTGCGCTTCGTCCAAAATCAAGTAATCAAAGGAATGCTTTTGGTATTCCTCAAAATCTTGGCGGAAAGACGAATAGCTGGTGATGGTCACTTGGTGATTTTGGGCAATAATGTCATCACGAACAGATTTCAAGCCATAGGACACCACCACGTCAATCTCAGGCGCAAAGCGTTTGAATTCATCCAGCCAATTGTAAATGAGGCTAGACGGCGATAAAATCAAGACCCGCATGTCAGGTTTTAGGCGACTGGCAAGAAAGGTAATGGTCTGCAAGGTTTTCCCAAGGCCCATGTCATCCGCTAAAATACCGCCAAAGCCATAATGGTCCAGCATAGACAACCACCGCACCCCTGTTTTTTGGTAGGCGTGCAATTCTGCCTTGACAGGTGGGAAGGTCATCTCAAATTGTTCTGGGTGGGTCAAATCATAGGCCAATTGTTCAAATTCTTTTGAAAAGGTGATGCGGTCATTGTCCTGCAACACATCGACCAATTGGAAGGTTGACACGGCATCCATCTGCAAATGCCCATTTTTCAATGGTTTGGCACGCAATGCTTGCAAGGATTTGCTGACTTTTTTAATCTCATCATCAAAAACCACCAAACGCCCTGCCGAATCAATAAAATAAGGCTGATTTTTGGTCAAAGCCTCCAAGGCGGCGTCCACTTGGTCCTCAACAATGGTTGAAAAATCAAACGAAATATCCAGCAACCCACTTTGAGTTGTGACCGAAACGCGTGGATTTTCCACATGGTACAAGGCTTTCAAGTCGTCTGAAAGAATGACTTGCCCTAATTTTCGAAATTGTGTCACGGTCTTTGTAAAGAAGGGATACAGGTCCTCAGGCGTCAAAGGTGCGTGGTAAGACACAAAAGCAGCTGAAAAGCCGTTGGCTTTCAAGGCATTGAAAATACGCTCCTCGTGTTTGAAATGACTAGCAAAAGGCAAATTTTCCAGTTCTTGCTTGCTGCTGACTTGAACCGTGCCATAATCAAAAGTCAGGTGCAATTCCACTTCATCATAATGATTTAAAGACAGGTTAAAAATAGGACTGAAGTCTTTGATTTCAAAGCTTTTTGGTGCGTCCACACTGCCTAATTCCTTGAAATCTAGCAAACTAGAAGCCAGCTTGTCTTGGTCCTCCCAATTGAAGAACAAATGTTTGGCCAAATCCGCTTCAATCGGAAGGCTTCGGATAGCCGTTAGCATTTTTTGCTGTTTCAAATTCAAGGCATAGACAGTGCCTCTTGTGAACAAGAAAGCATTGTCAAAAAAAATGTGGAAATCACCTTCCGTAATAATCAACTCGATAGACTGACGATGCACCACCACTTGAAAGCGAATAAGCCCCTCGCTGCCATCCAACTGACGAAAAGCCAGCTCAGAATAGGGTTGCTTATGGTACTCAAATGAAAAATGATAGAGGTCGTTCAGCAAGGACAGGCCTTCTTCAAAAAGCCCGCTGGTCAAGGCTAAATACCGCCCATGATTTGGCAAAATGTAGTCCGTGTCCACTTTTTCATTGTCTGGTAATACCCGCCACAAAAACCGAATGAGTTCTTGGCTGGCCTCATCAAATTGAATCAAAGATAAAGACTCAAAATAATTCTTGCCGATTTGGTAGTGGCCTTCTTTTTTGACAAGCGCTAAAAAGGACTTGATATCGCGAATGACATAGGTCCTATCACTAGGCAAGCGGTTGATTTTAAGCGTCCACCAGTAATTAGAAGAATAAGGACTTTGGTTACCATAAGCCGACAAGCGATACTTGGTCGTGTCATCACTATTCATCTCCAAGTGGTCTAGAAAAATGCTGCCAAAAGACGTGTTTCGTTGCTCTTCTTCCTGACTTTCTTGCTTGTCTTTGAGGCTAATCGACAACTCTTTTCCTTGATGATTATTTTTTAAAAAATATTCCAAAGCAGCCAAATGTTGGCAATACCTTTTTTGGGCAAAAAGTTCACAATCACATCGAATTTGGTCATCTTCCAAGGCGTATTGCAGGTGATGTTTCCCAATGCTGGCTTGGATTACGCCATCACGCGTGCTGGTAATGGTCACAAGACCTTTTTCATACAGTTCAATACCTTGATTACGAATGCGACCTGGAATCATTCTGCTCACTGTTAGTCACCCACCTTTTTCTTATCTCTTAATTATATCAAATTAAACTTCCTTTGAGCCAGTAAATACCTTTTTTGCAGCAGAAATCAAAAAAATCTCCCGAGCAAATTGCTCAAGAGATTAGGGTATTACTGGCGTTTACGAGCAATCAAACGAATCGGTGTGCCTTCAAAACCAAAGGCCGCACGAATTTGATTTTCCAAGAAACGCATATATGAGAAGTGCATCAGCTCTTCTTCGTTGACAAAGATGACAAATGTCGGTGGTTTAAGTGAAACTTGGGTACCGTAGAAAATTTTCAAACGTTTACCCTTGTCAGTCGGTGTTGGGTTGATCGCGATGGCATCCATAATCACATCGTTAAGCACAGCTGACGGAATGCGTTTGTTTTGGCTTGCACTTATTGCTTTAATCATCTCAGGCAATTTATTCAAACGTTGCTTAGTCGCTGCTGAAACAAAGATAATAGGGGCATAAGATAAGAATTGGAATTGGTCCCGAATATCTTCTTCCCAACGCGTCACGGTGTGGTTGTCTTTTTCAATGGTATCCCACTTGTTGACCACAATGATAATTCCCTTACCAGCCTCATGAGCAAAACCAGCAATACGCTTGTCATACTCACGAATACCTTCTTCGGCATTAATAACCATCAACACAATGTCTGAGCGGTCAATGGCACGCATCGAACGCATCACAGAATATTTCTCTGTGTTTTCATAAACTTTGCCAGATTTACGCATACCAGCGGTGTCAATCATGGTATATTCTTGACCTTCGCTATCTGTAAAATTGGTGTCAATAGCGTCACGAGTTGTCCCTGCAATTGGGCTGGCAATCACGCGTTCTTCACCAAGAATAGCATTGATAAGGCTTGATTTCCCAACGTTTGGGCGTCCAATCAAACTAAACTTGATGATGTCTGGATTTTCATCTTCTTCCTCAACAGGGAGGTTATCCACAATCGCATCTAGAACATCCCCTGTTCCAATCCCGTGAACCGATGATACTGGGTAAGGATCACCCACACCAAGTGAATAGAAATCGTAGATATCACTACGCATTTCAGGATTATCCACTTTATTGACCACCAAAATCACTGGTTTGTTAGTGCGGTACAAGATTTTTGAAACGTATTCGTCAGCGTCTGTAACGCCTTCTTTTCCTGAAACCACAAAAACAATCACATCTGCCTCATTCATCGCGATATCAGCTTGGTGCTTGATTTGCTCCATAAATGGGGCATCAACGTCGTCAATTCCCCCTGTATCAATCAATGAAAACTTACGGTTCAGCCATTCTCCAGTTGTGTAGATGCGATCACGCGTTACGCCTTCGACATCTTCCACAATGGAAATACGCTCACCTGCAATACGGTTAAACAAAGTCGATTTGCCCACATTTGGACGACCGACAATAGCAACGGTAGGTAAAGCCATAATTCTTCTTTCCTGCTTCTTGCTAGAGGCATTTTTCAAAACACACCCTAGCCAAGCCTTCCTTTCTAGTTCATTTCGTTATGAGTTATTTATGCTGTCAACGTCTGTTATCACCTTGTAAATGAATCTCTTTAGCAAGGTAGCGAATCCGCTCCATAATTCGTTTGGCTTGCCATGTTTCATCACCTGAGCGTGATGTAGCAAAATGAGCCTCTAAATCCTTAAAATCAAGGTTAGACGTGAAAAACGTCAATAGATTTTCTTGCATGCGGTACTGTAAGATCACCTGCAAGACATCGTCACGAATCCACGGGCTAAATTGTTCCGCCCCGATATCATCCAAAATCAAAATTTCTGCCGCTTTGAGCTGATCAATTTCTTCCTTGACGGTACCTGTATTGATCGCACTCTTGATGCCAACACAAAAGGTTGGAAAATGCAACATGGTTGTTGATTTGCCGTACTTGGCAGACAAACGATTGGCCAAATAAGCCATCAAGTAGGATTTACCAACCCCAAACGTCCCAAAAACATACAGACCTTTTTGAGTCGTCATGTCAAAACGATTGATGTACTCGGTGATATAATGGTAAATCTCAATCCGATTGGGATCGTCCAAATCAATGTCATCCGTTGAAATCTGCTTGAAGCTAGATGGCAAGCCCATCAAAGTCACACGGTTCTTGATATCTTGCTGCTTTTTGGCCTCAACCAATTCACGCGTTTCCAAATACACCACATCGGCATAGCCTTCATTCATGCTGAGGGCTGGCCTGTAACCCTTGGCAACGTAAGAAGCATCACCTTGTTGAAACTTGTCGCGTTCCACCATAAATTGATTAAATTTAGGCAAGCTGCGTGTGATTTGCTCTTGTGTGAGCCCATGAGAACTAATAAAATCAACAATTTCAGTATCCATCAAAATCTTTTGCGTCAAGGCATTCAAGTCATGACGTTTGTTGTGAAGCTGTTTTGCTAAAGTATCTCCTATTTTTTCCATCGCTCGCTCCTTTCCTTTAATCTTCTAGCATGCTACGTTTGAGGGCTTCCAATTTGGCTTTTTCCTCAGCTGTTGCCTCGTGTTTGTAATCTTGTTCAGCCCATTTAGGGATATTTTTCTTGCTTTCTTTGGCCGTTTGTTTTTGATCCTTGCGTCGTTGTGAGAATGACCGCATTTGCAACATAGCCGCCTCGGCCGTGGCAATCTTGTGGTAAGCAAAGTCATTAGCCAATTTTAAGATATAAGCCTTGTTGAGGTTGGCTGACTTCGTTTTATTTAAAGTGTACAAGACCATGATGTTAATCACTTCATCCAAAAAGCCCATGTTGGCCAACTCTTCCAAGAGTTGACGTTCACTCGAAATGACTACCGCATGACGTGGCGATTTGATTTTAGTCAGAAAATCGCTGGCACTATCTTGCTTGGCTTCACGGAGAATAACCTGCTCTTTGGCACTAAAGGTTTCGCCAGCGGGAGCCGGATTTTCCTTGCTTTGTTCCAATTGCACCAGCATCCGTTTAGGCGAAATAGTACCACCGATAGCCGTTTGTTGAGCCAAACGATAGGTATCAAACCAATTAAGACGGTGCTTATCTGCAATCCCGTAAATGGTCAACACATCTGATTGCTCGTCCTTGAAACGCAGCCCATCACGCGCCATTAAACGTTGGAAACTCCCCAAATCAAAATGATTTTTAGACACTGGCCGCTTGATAGCTGGCGCTTCCGCAGAGAAAATATCCGAAAAGTTTTTGGAAATGTCCCTAGCATCCTGAGGAAGGCTCATATCCAATTCTGCCACGGCAACCTCACCGATTTCTTTTTCTAACAAACGGCGGTAAATGGGATTGCCCAAAAAAGCTTCGCGAGACAAGGGCTGGACTAATTTAAACACATAACCGTTACGCGTTTGGTACAAAACCAGCAAATCAATCGCTGTTAAAATAGCTAATGCTTCTTCCAAATCCCCCATGCTAACCTGAAGGTGATTGAGGATTTCACTAAATTTATGACGCTTAGCACCATTATCAAAAAAGGCATTTAGATAATGATAAAGAGCTGTCGCTTGATTACCGATAACAGGAAGATAGAGCTGCGTTAGGCTATCTGAATCCAAGACAACCTTATTGTTCTTGATATACGAAAACTCTTCAATCGGTCTCATCTACATTATCACTTCTTTTTTTCTTGCTGCGAACACGATTAGTGATTTGTTGGAGCAACTCCTCAATCTCATCGACATCTTTGAAAGACTTATAAACTGAGGCAAAACGGACATAAGTGATTTCATCTAGCTCTGCCAACTCGTCCATCACCAAATTACCGATGACGGTGCTTGGCACCTCACTATCATAATCGCTTCGAATGCTCTTTTCAATGCGCGACACCACTTGTTCAAGGTCATCGCTAGAAACTGGGCGTTTTTGAGCACTTTGGAAAATCCCATTTAGCACCTTTTCACGCGAAAATTGTTCCCTCGTTCCATCCTTTTTAATGACCAACAAAGGCAACTCTTCGATGCGTTCAAAAGTTGTAAAACGCGTATGACAGTTTTCACATTCTCGACGACGTCTTATGGTATTGCCATCTTCAGCCTGACGGCTATCAATAACACTCGATTTATGATAATTGCATTTTGGACAACGCATGCTCACACCCCATTCTACCCATTGTAATATAGTACTTTATTTTACCATAAAATAGAAGATTATAAAAGGCATTACCCTTGGGAGCTACTATCAACAAGAACTTTGGCAGACAAAAAGAGCTAGGTTAAAACCTAACTCTTAGCGGCATTCAGGAAACAAGACCTTGAACTCTGTTCCCTCGTCAATGACACTGTTAACTGTCACTTTTAAGCGGTAAACTTCGGCAATTTGTTTGAGAACATTTAAGCCAATGCCAAGCCCTTGCACCACTTCACTAACAGGTTGCGAGGTGTCAGAACGATAAAAGCGCTCGAAAATGTAATTGATTTCTTCCTTCGCCATCCCATTTCCCTCATCTCGAATTTTAAGCAAAGGTTGCTTGTCTGACAATTCCAACGTAATGTGAATGCGTTTGATTTTTGTTGAGTACTTGACCCCATTGTCAATCAAAATGAGCATTAACTGTTCAAAATGATGCTGGTAGATATTTGCCATAATGCTCTTGTTCTCAGGAAGAGAAACGTTGAAGGAAACATCTGGATAAACGACACGGATTTTTTCCAATAGTTTTTCAATAGACGCTTTCAAATCAGTCTTTTGATCCCTATTTTCGATAACTTCATTTTGGAAACGAATGCTATCCAAAATCTCATCGATCATCATGGACATTTTTTCTGTTTCATCATAGGCAACGTCCAAGCTCTCCTGTAAAATCGTTGAGTCTTCTTTACCCCAACGTTTAAGCAAGCCCAAGTGTCCCTTGATAATAGCAACAGGTGTCCTAAGCTCATGGCTGACTTCACTGATGGCTTGCGATTGGTGTTTAGTGTAATCCGCCACAACTTCTAAATAATTATTGGCATTTTGTAACAATTCCTGCTCCAAAGGATTCTTCCATTTGGTATTACCTGTTTCTTCTGGTGAACTGCTAATGGTTTCAGCCAACGATTTAAGATCCTCCAAGGGTTTCAAATAAGGCTTAGTCATCCGTCTAAAGAGCAATAAGATAACAATAAGAGCAACTACTTCAAGCACTATCATGAAGAGCAAGAGATAACGACGCGTTTTTTCATACAGTTTTAAGTCTTGAAAAACGGTCACGTAACCAATGGTTCCATGGGTTTTCTCGGATACAACCTTAGTCGTTAAATAATACCCTCTCGTCCCAACTCTGTGGTAGTTAGATGATTCGGCCAACAGATCCTCTGACTGACTAGAATCCGAATCAGTCGTTAACAGCAGGTGTTTGTCCGCATCAAAAATAGCTACCGTCTGCTCACTCGAAATATATTTAGACAGACCATCGTTTTCAAGGACAACAGATGATTGGTCTTGATCATCACCATCTACATTAGACAAATGATCCGCATTAAAAAGGGATACCAAGACAGATGTCGTCAATTCAGATTCCTTAGACAAGACTTTTGTCATTGAACGGAGGTCTTTTTTCATTTGATAACGGTCATTTGCCAAAAAAAGCTGCGTAAATCCTTGATAAAGGACAATATTGAAAGCCGTTATCATCAAAAGCAGTGGCAATATCGACGATCGCGATAGTCGCTTATTTAAAAGCTTTTCTTTCAAACGATTCATTAATTTTCTCGAATAATATAACCCATGCCCCGAACAGTTTGGATGTAAGAATCCTTACCTGGGATATCTAATTTTCCACGAAGGTAGCGAATGTAAACATCCACAACGTTGGTGTCAACGTCTTTGTCGTACTTCCAAACATTAGACAACAATTCTTTACGTGTCAATACACGGTTTGTATTAGACAAAAGAATTGACAACAAATCGTATTCGCGTTTAGTCAATGGAATATCTTCTTGGCCTCGAATAACTGAACGGTTTTGCGGGTTTAGTTTTAAGCCCACAGCATCTTCTTTATTTTGACCTTCTTTTAGGACTTTGTGCTCTGCATCTTGACGACGGAAAACCGCACGAATACGAGCAAGCAATTCTTCAATTGCAAATGGTTTTACAATGTAATCATCTGCACCGCGGTCCAAACCAGCCACGATATCCATTGTTGAATGACGAGCCGTCATCATAATGATGGATAAGTATTCTTTTTCCAAGCGAAGACGGCGTGTGATTTCATAACCGTCCATATCTGGAAGCATCAAATCCAACAAAACAAGGTCAAAGTCTTCGTTCAAAGCCAATTGCAACCCTTGACGACCATTTTCTTCTGCAACAACCGAATACCCTTCGTGTTGTAATTCCAAAGACACAAACCGTGCTAGATTTTTTTCATCTTCAATGATTAAAATTTTTTTACTCATGTGTCCAACCTACCATTTATTATTATTTTTTCTTTTTCACTTTTTCCAGCAACACTTATATCTAATCCCTAAAAATAAGTCATGTTGCACCGCTTTAAAAGTATATCAAAGTTATTATTAAACTTCAAGACAATTCTAAAATAATCTCATATTATTAAAAAGTTATTTGAAAACGACCAGACAAAAAAGCCTCTCCTGAAGCTTTTTCATCGTCCCTTACGTTTTTATGAAGTGATTTACTCATCATCAAATAAGCCACCTAAAGAGGCAAAAGGATTATTGGCCTTTTTCTTTTCGTCTTGGAGAGCATCGTATTGCTCTTCTGTCAAAACAGACCAATGATTGCCTGATGGCATTTCTGCTGAAGCTTGCTCTTCTTCACTCAAAACTTGCATCGGAATACCTAGCAAAATGTTATCAATGACGCTTTCTTCTAAATCGATAAAACCATCTTCGATAACCATGGCTAAATTTTCTCTGACTAATTCTTCCTTGTCCGCAAGGTCTGATGCTTCAACGAAAATCTCTGAAACGAGTTCTTCTTGATGAAACTCAACAGGCTGCATCGAACGACTAGACGGCAAGGTCAACGTATAGCCCAACGTGTATTGGAGCAAATACAAGCCGTCATCGTAAGAAAGATGACCAGTCGCACGAACGTCTTTGACATCTAAAATGTCCTCGTCACGCGCTTGAAGTTTTTCTTTAATATCTAAGGAACGGTCAAAAGCAATACCGTCACTATTTTTCTTTATTTCTAAAATTGAAAACATATCTTTAAAACCTCTATTTGTCGTATCGGGGAGATAGCCTAAAAACCTCCCTTACACCATTATACCACAGATATGCCTTATTCTCACATCTGACGTAAGCGCTCGATGCGGTCGGAAATAGATGGGTGCGTGCTAAACAATGAGGTCAAGCGTTCTTCCTTCTTGATAGGGTCATTGATGTACAATGCTGCGCTGGCTGCATCAACAGGTTGCTGCATTGGAGCAGATTGTTGCAATTTTTGAAGGGCGTTAATCATGCCTTGTGGGTTGCGGGTTAATTCTACCGAGCTAGCATCTGCCAAATACTCACGCTTCCTTGAAATAGCCAATTGAAGCAAGGTCGCTGCCAAAGGAGCTAGGATTAAAGACAAAATGGAAAAGAGAAAAACCAAAAGCCCTGTGCCATTGTCACGGTCATCTGAACGACGACGCCCACCGCCAAACCAAACCATCCGACTACCAAGGCTAGATAGCAAGGTAATGGCACTCGCTAAAGCCACGGCAATGGTGGAAATACGGATATCATAATTGCGAATGTGGCTCACCTCATGCCCAATGACTCCTTCTAATTCTTCACGGTTCATCACGGCTAAGAGGCCTGTCGTAGCCGCAACGGCTGCATTTTCAGGGCTAGAACCTGTTGCAAAGGCATTAAGCGATTGGTCCTCGATGATAAAGACACGAGGCATAGGAATTTGCGCCACCATCGCCATATCTTCAACAATGTGATAAAGTTGCGGAGCTTCTTGCTCGGTCACCTCACGCGCATGGTTCATTGACATGACAACATTGGTGGATTGGAAAATCATGCTCATGGCATAAATAGCACCGATAATCACGGCAATGACTACCCCAAAAGTCATATCTCCCAACCAAAGGTAACCAACCGCCGCACCAATTGCCGCTAATAGCATGAAAAACACAATAAGCAAGACAACGGTTCGTCTTTTATTACTGGAAATTTGATTATATAGCATATTTTGTTAAAAGCCTTCACATGAGGCTTTTTGTATTCCTTTCTCTGTGACGTCAGATTTAAAAATCAAAGGTTACTTTTGGAACATCTTTCTCTTCTTCAGGTGTTTCCAAAAATTGGCTTGGTTTAAACCCAAACATTCCTGCAATAAGATTGCTTGGGAAGGTTTCTAATTTCACGTTATAATTTGCCGTTGTGGTGTTAAACAACTGGCGTGAATAAGCGATTTTATTTTCAGTATTGGTCAACTCGTCTTGGAGCTTGATAAAGCTGTTGTTGGCTTTCAAATCAGGGTAGTTTTCTGCCACAGCAATGAGGTTTGACAATTGATTTGTCAAGGCATTTGAAGCGTGCATGGCTTCGGCTGGTGTTTTGGCATCTGCCACTTGTTGACGCAATTCTGTGATTTTAGCAAAGGTTTTTTCCTCGTAAGCAGCATAACCCTTAACCGTTTCAATGAGATTAGGAATCAAGTCATTTCGGCGTTTCAACTGCACGTCAATTTGACTCCAAGATTCTTTGGTTTGCATACGGCTTCTAACCAAGCCATTATAAAGGGCAATACCCCAAAGAATTAAGACGACAATTACAACAACTATGATCAAAGCCATATCATTCTCCCTTAACAGTCAGGCATCCAAATGGACGCATATTAACAACAATAATCAGACATTTCCAATGTCTTTTAACTAGGCATATTATACCAATTTTAAAACCATTTTCAAAATGATAAGTGACGAAATAGAAGGCTTTTTGGGCAATGACATTTTCAGCCTGTTATCAAGTCGTATTTGTGGTAAAATAAGAACTGTTTAGAATTACTAGGAAAGGAAAGTCGGGCTTTTTTCCGACAAGATAAAGATGACACCAGAAGAATTTTACCAGCAATTGAGCCAGCAAGGCTTTGATTTGAGTGATAAGCAAAAGCAGCAATTTGAAACTTATTTTCACTTGCTTGTGGAGTGGAATCAAAAAATCAATTTGACAGCAATTACTGAAAAAGAGGATGTTTACCTCAAGCATTTTTATGATTCCGTGGCTCCTGTTTTGCAGGGTAATATTACCAATCAAGCTATCCGCCTCTTAGATATTGGGGCTGGGGCTGGTTTTCCAAGTATCCCAATCAAGATTTTGTGTCCTGAGATTGATGTCACTATTATTGATTCGCTCAACAAACGCATTCAATTTCTCAATCTCTTGGCAGAAGCCTTGGAGTTGGATGGCGTGCATTTCTACCATGGGCGCGCTGAAGATTTTGGACAAGACAAGACCTTTCGTGCCACTTACGATATCGTAACCGCACGCGCTGTTGCCCGTTTGCAAGTTTTGACTGAATTGACCATTCCTTTCTTAAAAGTAGGGGGACGATTGGTTGCCTTGAAAGCCTCAGCTGCTGAGGAAGAATTGGCAGATGCTCAAAATGCTATGAAGCTGCTCTTTGCCAAGGTTATCGAAAACAAACACTACACCCTACCAAATGGTGACCCTCGTCAGATGACCGTTTTGGAAAAGAAAAAAGAAACCCCAAACAAGTACCCACGTAAGCCAGGAATGCCCAATAAAAAGCCACTCTAAAAAGGAGATGAATGGTGATTACGTTTTTTAAATCCTTAACAAGCATACAACGGTTAACGTTTAGTTTTATTATTGTTATTATTATCGGGAGCCTTTTGCTCTCTATGCCTATCACGCATTATCCAGACGCACCTGCAACGACCTATCTTGACCATTTATTCAATGTTGTATCCATGGTTTGCGTGACAGGGCTATCGGTCTTTCCCGTAGCCTCTGTTTATAATGGTTTAGGGCAAGTGATTGTGATATTGCTCATGCAAATTGGTGGTTTAGGCTTGGTGACCTTAATTTCTGTCAGTCTTTACCTCATGCGCCGTCGCATGAATTTGTCTGAGCAGCATTTGCTGCAATCTGCACTGAACTATGACAACAGCAATAACTTGCGGCAATATTTGTTTAGCGCTTATAAATTAACCTTAGTGTTTGAGTTGGCAATGGCGGTGGTCTTGCTATTTGACTTCATTCCTCGTTTTGGGGTGGGACATGGGATCTTCAATGCCATCTTTTTATCAGTTTCCGCCTTTTGTAATGCCGGTTTTGACAACCTCGGTGATGCTAGTCTAAGACCTTTTGTTCTCAACCCTTTGATCAATATAGTCCTTGCTATTTTGATTTTCTCAGGTGGGATTGGGTTTGCGGTTTGGCTGGATTTGAGAGATGCCGTCAAACGCTTTTTGACTGACAAGCCTTATCGTTTCACGACTTTTTCACGTTCTTTGAGCAATCAAACACGGCTGGTTTTAGCAACAACAGGGATTGTTTTGCTACTGGGTACCGTCTTGAGCTGGCTCATGGAATACAAAAACCCAAAGACCATCGGGCATTACAATATTTTCCAACAATGGATGGTATCTTTCTTCCAATCCGTTACTATGAGAACGGCTGGTTTTTCAACCATTTCTTATGTCGATACGCATCCTGTTACCAATGTCTTGTATATGCTTCAAATGATTATCGGTGGTGCTCCTGGCGGTACGGCTGGTGGGGTCAAGGTCACTGCAGCTGCTATTACGTTCTTGCTCTTTAAGGCAGAATTAACAGGGCAAACTGAAGTGACCTTCCGCAATCGCGTCATTGCCAACAAGGTCATCAAACAGACCTTTACCATCTTGATTTTCTTTTTCACCATTTTGACGGTAGGTTACATGGCACTCTTGCTCTTTGAACCTCATCACAATCCTTTAGCCCTACTGTTTGAAGCTATTTCTGCTATTGCGACAGTGGGGGTGTCAATGGATTTAACCCCGCAATTGTCAACTGGGGGACGCATTGTCATCATGGTGCTAATGTTTGTGGGGCGTGTCGGTCCCATCACGGTTCTGTTGAGCCTCTTGCAACGTAAGAGAAAAGATATTCATTACGCACAAACAACGATAAATATGGGATAGAAGGAAAAACTATGACGAAAAAAATTATTGGTGTCCTTGGTTTAGGGATTTTTGGTCGCACAGTCGCTGAAGAACTCAGCAAATTTGAACAAGACGTCATCGCCGTGGATTGCAAGGAAAACAGCGTCCAAGACGTGGCAGAATTTGTCAGCAAGGCCGCTGTTGGTGACATCACCGATATTGAATTTTTAAAAGCGGTGGGCATCGCCCAATGTGACAAGGTGGTGATTGCGACAGGAACTAGTTTAGAATCTTCTGTCCTAGCCATCATGCATTGTAAAAAATTAGGGGTCAAAACCATCTTAGCCAAGGCCAAAAATGCCACTTACGAAGAAGTGCTTTATGGCATCGGAGCAACCAAGGTCATCACTCCTGAGCGTGATTCGGGAAAAACCGTTTCCTCAAATATGCTCCGCCACCGCATTGATAACATCGTGCATTTGGAAGATACGGTGTCTATGATTGAATTTTCCATTCCAGATTCTTGGGTGGGTAAAAATCTGATTCAACTAGATTTACGCAACAAATACGACTTGAACTTGATTGGTATTCGCAGAAAAAATCTGACCACGCTTGATACCGATATCAATCCTAGTGAGGTCTTTGAGCCTAATACCAAAGTGGTTGCCATCGCTAGTGACAACACCTTTGAAAAATTCGATTATTTAGGGTATTTGAAATAAAAAAGAATCTTATCACCAGTCCCAAAAGGGCATGATGATAAGATTCTTTTTAGTGCCATGGATTGTAAAAACGGCCACCGTTGAGATGAAAGAGCCAAAGGCTCACTCCAACAATCACGAGCGCCAAGAGAATGGTTAGAAAATCATCTCTGGTTAATTGCTTGTAAGTGTACCAAGTGCGTTTTTTATTTTTCCCAAAACGGCGCAGCGCCATAGCTGTCGATACCGTGTCAATGCGTTCTAGGGAACTAAAGATAATGGGAATGACGATTTGCAGGTTGCCTTTTATGCGCTTAACTAGTGATTCTTTCGAAGACAATTCCAAGCCACGCGCTTCTTGTGACATACGAATCATGTAAAATTCTTCCTGCACATCAGGAATATAACGCAAAGTCAAGCTAATCGCGTAAGCAATTTTATAAGGCACCCCAATCTGATTAAGACTAGAGGCAAATTGGCTGGGATGAGTGGTCATCAAGAACAAGATGGCCAGCGGTACGGTACAAAAATACTTCAAGGCCAAATTAAACAGGTAAAAAAGTTCCTGAGCCGTGAGGTTAAACCGCCCGATGCCTTGCCATAAAATGATCTTGCTACCGTAAATCATTTCCCCGTAATCTGGGGCAAACAGGTAAACCATCAAAACATTTAACAAGGCAAAAACAGCAACAAAGGTGATGACAAAGGACACTTGGTGCCAACGAATGCCCGCCATTTTAAATAGTAAAACCGAAAAAATACCGATAGCCAAAATCAAACGGGTGTCGTAAGTGGTCATGCAGGCAACAGAAACCAAAATAAAGAAAATGAGTTTGCTGGCACCTGACAGGGAGTAGAGAAAACCACGACCACTTTGAAAACCAATCAGGCGATTTGTCATAGCGGATTGCCTCCTTGTTGTTCAATGTAATAATGCGTCAAATCAATGGGGTCCACACCCAAAACCTCAGCCAGCTTAAATAAGCTGGTCTTTTTAAGATTGGCTTGTTTTAAAATAGACGGTTGACTAAATAAGGCGACTGGGGAACAATCTGCAATAATCTGCCCATCACTAATCACCACACTGCGGTCTGAATGTTCCAGCATCAGTTGCATATCATGCGTTATCATCATAATCGTATGCCCTGCTTGGCTCAATTCGTCCAAGAAGGTCATAATCTCAGTATAATTCTTCTTGTCTTGCCCTGCTGTTGGTTCATCCAGCAAGAGAATTTCTGGATTCATCACAAGGACCGAAGCGATGGTGACGCGTTTCTTTTGCCCAAAAGACAAGGCTGAGATAGGCCATTTTCGAAAAGGAAATAAGCCACAGATTTTCAAGGTGTCAAGGACACGCTGCTCCACACTAGCCTCGTCAATCCCACGTAGGCGAAGGCCTAGTGCTACTTCGTCAAAGACCATGGTTTGGCTAATCATTTGATTGGGATTTTGCAAGACATAACCAATCTTTTCAGCACGTTCCTTGATGGAATCAGACATGACGGATTGGCCTTGGTAGAAAATATCCCCATCTGGTGTGATAAATTGGCAGATGGCTTTGGCAAGGGTTGATTTGCCTGAACCGTTCTTGCCGACAATGGCAATGCGTTCCCCCTTGTGGACATCTAGGATCATTCCTTTTAGCACTGGCTGGTCTTTTTGGTAGGCAAAGGTTAGGTTTTGCACACTGAGCAGCGGTGCTTTCGTTGGCTGCTTGTCAGCAAATCCGTGCGACTCCAAGGTGATTTGGGGAAGTTTGAGATCTGCAATGCGTGATAAATTGTCCATGGCTTCAATATCCACACCCAAATCTTTCAAAGCCGTGATGTAAAGCGGTTCGCGGATCCCATTTTCCATCAGCAAATCCGTTTTTAAAAGGCTGTCTGGATCGCCGTCAAAAAGAATGTGTCCGTCATTGACCAAGACAATCTTATCCACAGGTCGGTAAAGCACGTCCTCCAAGCGATGCTCGATAATAATAGTCGTCGCTTCTTCTTCCTTGTGAATGCGGTCAATCAAATCAATGGTTTCCTGACCAGACTTGGGGTCAAGGTTAGCCAAAGGTTCGTCAAATAGCAAAATCGGACTTTCGTCAATCAAGACCCCAGCCAAACTCACGCGCTGCTTTTGCCCACCTGACAAATCTTGTGGACGATGCTGCAAAAAGGCCGTCAAATCCAAGCGCTCCGCCCAAGATTGAACCTTGGACTGCATTTCTGGCAAAGGCACACAGTCATTTTCCAGTGAAAAAGCCAAGTCCTCCGCCACAGTTAAACCGATAAATTGCCCATCTGGATCCTGCAACACAGTGGAAACCAAGCGGGATTTATCATAAACCGATTGGTCAAAAACATCCTGACCATCAATAAGTAGCTGACCTATTTTTTCCCCTTGGTGAATGTTTGGGATAATGCCATTTAAACAATGACCAATAGTGGATTTGCCTGACCCTGAAGCACCTACAATCAAGACCTTTTGACCTTTTTCAATCGTCAAGTCAATGGCCTTTAACGTTGGCTCCGCTTGAACATCGTATTTAAACGTGAAATCCTTAAATTGTATAAAGGGCTTCATATGATTCTCCTAAAAAATAATAAAAGTGGGATGTTGTCATGATTTTACCCATCAATGTGCACCCCACTCCTTCGTTAGCTAAAATAGCTTGTCAGACCATCTAGTCTTTGGTCAAACTGCCTGATTGTGTCCGTGTACGTGAATAGACAGCAAGCAGTAAAGAACCACCGATAGCAATCGTCAAACTATTGATAAAAGCAGATAAAAATCCTTGTGCAAAGACTTTATTGGCTGGTTCGCTGTAAATCAAAATGTCACCATAAGGTGCGATAATCCCCCAGCCCACGACATTCGCAAGAATTTGCACCACATTAAACAAAACGTAATCCTTAGCAGTTAAGGGATTTTTCTCAATATTGATGCGTTTTGACAACAAGCCAATAGCTAGTCCAATCAAGCCACTAACTAAAGCCCAAGTCCACCACGGAGAACCGTATTGAAGGGCGTCTTTTAGGGCGTGTCCGATAAAGGCTGAGAAAAAGCCAACCGTTGGACCATAAATAATCGCAAAGAGGGCAATCACAGCATACTGCAGCTGGATATTCGTGTTTGGAATTGGCGTTGGGATGTTGACTAAAGTCCCGATGATGATAAACAAAGCAGCCCCAATTCCTGTCGCAACAACGGTTTTGATTGATTGATTTGTCATGAACTACCCTCCTAATTTTTTAATTTCGATATGCCAGTTTGAACCCACACCGACATTATAAGCTTTGGCAAAAGAACCTTGGTTAATGGCTAAACCAACACGGTAAAGAGAATTGATATAGAGAATTGGCTGACCAATGCGAACATCCGCAAAAGATTTGCCATAGGTGACTTGATTTTGATAAACCAACATATCGTTGTTGGAAATGGTCACTTCAAAGCGGTCACCAAATTCAGGTTCTAAGGTGTAGAAATCTTCACGTTTGATAGATGTCCACAAAGACCCAAAACGCACATCCAAGATATCCACAGCTCCACAAACAAAATTGTCCCCAATCACCGTTTCAACAACAGGCAATTCGAGCACAGCATCCACGGTCAATTCTGGTCCAACTTCTTCAAAAGTGATGTGCCCGCTGGCTAATTTAGCACCTGTATAGGCATAGACATCACGACCGTGGAAAGTGTAAGAATACTCGGTGTTTTGGCGTCTATTTTTGACTTCTGAAATTTCACGAATAGCCTTGATACCCACATGGGTTTTGATGTACGTCAAGGTACCGTTGTCAGGAGTCACGATGTATTGATTGTTTTCGGTCAAAGCCACCACACTTTTACGTTTTGAGCCAACTCCAGGGTCAACAACAGAGATAAAAGTAGTGCCTTCAGGCCAATATTCCACCGTTTGGAACAAACGGTAAGAGGCTTCAAAAATATTGTAAGGAGTGATTTCGTGCGTTAAATTATGGATTTTCAAAGTTGGGTCTTCTTGCAAAGCTACCCCAACCATAGCCGCAACGGATCCGTCAACCAGACCAAAATCTGATTGCAAAACAAGTAGATGATTTGTCAAAATAGTCTTTTTTCTCCTTTTTGATGTTGCTTTATTTTAACATAAACTAGGGCTATTTTAAAGCAGATTTTCTTTTGGAAGCGCTAGCCATTTGCCAAATAGACAAAAAAAGCCTGAGATAAGCGCTATCTCAGACAGTATTGTTCGTTTTTTCTATTGGTTGGCTTTTCCTTTGCCCCAAACGGATTTTTCTGCCACAGCGGTAAATAAAACGTCGGTTGATGAATTCAAAGCTGTTTCGCAAGAATCTTGTACCACACCGACGATAAAGCCAATGCCGACAACTTCCATGGCAATATCATTTGAAATGCCAAATAAGCTACAAGCAACGGGAATGAGCAACAAAGAACCGCCAGCAACACCTGAAGCCCCACAAGCTGAAATGGCAGATATCACGCTGAGCAAAAAGGCAGTTGGAAAATCAACATGAATCCCCAAGGTATTAACAGCAGCCAAGGTCAAAATATTGATGGTAATCGCTGCACCAGCCATGTTAATCGTTGCTCCCAGCGGAATAGAAACCGAATAAGTGTCCTCATCCAAGCCCAAGTCCTCACACAGTTTCATATTGACAGGAATGTTGGCAGCTGAACTTCTCGTGAAAAAGGCAGTCAAGCCCGATTCACGCAGGCAACGAAAGACCAGCGGATAAGGATTTTCACGAATCATGATAAAGGCGATGAGCGGATTGACCACCAAGGCAACAAAAAGCATGGTACCAACTAAGGTCACAATCAACATCCCATAATTGGCCAAAATCCCAACCCCATTGTCAGAAACGGTTTTAAACACCAAACCTAGAATACCAAACGGCGCTAAATTGATAATCCAACGCACCACTTGTGACGTCACTTCTGCCGTTGTTTGAAGCAATTCTTTGGTTTGTGGGCTGACATTTCGCAAGGCTAGACCAAAAATGACCGCCCAAGCCAAGACCCCGATGTAATTGGCAGAAGCCACGGCATTCACAGGGTTATCCACAATCTTGAGCAACAAGTCCTTAAAGACCTGTGCAATCCCTTCTGGTGCCGATAAATTGCTATCACTCACGCCGTCTAAAGTCAAAGTTAGCGGGAAAAGGTAGTTGACCATAACGGCCACAAGGGCTGCCGCCAAGGTCCCAATCAGATAAAGTCCGATAACGGTGGACATATTGGTTCGCTTACCTCTTTCGTGTTGTGACAAGGCATTTGCCACCAAAGCAAAAACAAGCAAAGGCGCAATAGCTTTCAAACCACCAACAAATAAATCTCCCAACAGACCGATGACACTCACCTTAGGAATCAGCATTCCCAAAAGCAAACCAAGCACCACCCCGATGACAATGCGTTTGATTAAACTGGTCCTATTCCAAACACTGATAAAATGTCTCATAGAAACTCCCTTCATAACGAAATAACTTTCTTATCATAATATAAAACAAGGGCTTCGTCAAACGATGCTTGCCTCTCATACCCCATTTTGCAATTGCCAATTCACGACTATTGACGGTTAAGAATCCGTTCGATATAATAATTGTCAGACATTTCTCTAAATTATAATTGTCTCAACTTTAATATATCTCTTAACGAGGAGGAGATTATGAAAACCTTTAAAAATATCTATGTCATCATAGGATTTATGTTATTTGCTCTGTTTTTTGGGGCAGCTAACTTGATTTACCCAGCCTTTTTAGGGATTTACTCTGGAAGCAATTTGGCGCTTGCCATTATCGGCTTTTGCTTGACTGGAGTTACTTTGCCATTGCTGGGTGTGGTGGCTGTTGCACGCTCTGGGGCGAGTGACGTGGAGGACTTCGTTCGACCTGTTTCAAAACGCTATGCCCTGCTCTTTTCAATTGCCCTTTACCTTTCAATTGGTCCCTTCTTTGCTATTCCAAGAACGGGGGCAACATCATTCTCAGTTGGTATCCAACCCATCTTTGGTGACAATCTCATTGCCAAAATCGTTTATGGTTTGCTCTTCTTTGGTTTATCTTACCTCTTGGCGATCAGACCAAGCAAAATCGCAGACCGTATTGGGAAATATTTGACGCCTGCTCTTTTGATTATCATTGCTGTTTTGGTGGTGGCTTCCTTTATCAAACCAGCTGGTGATATTGGAGTAGCTCACAATGCAGCTAATGACATCAGCAATGCTTTCAAAGATGTGCCATTTGTCGCTGGACTTATCCAAGGTTACGGTACCATGGACGCCCTTGCTTCACTAGCCTTTGCCATTATCGTTATTGATGCCAGCAAGCAACACGGTGCTAAGACTCAATCTGAAGTCGCTGGACTAACCTTCAAATCAGGTATCATTGCTACTGTTCTTTTGGCACTTATCTACATCTTTGTGGCACGCATCGGGGCAACATCACAAAGCCTTTTTAGCTTTACTGATGGTCAATTCATGCTTAACGGTGCCCCTGTTGACGGTGGAAATGTTCTTAGTCAGTCAGCGCATTTTTACCTTGGTAATATCGGACAAGTGGTATTAGCCTTGGCTATTTTCCTAGCTTGTTTGACAACAGCAACAGGACTTATCACAGCTTGTGCGGAGTACTTCCATAAATTGCAACCAAAAGTATCGCACGTTAGCTGGGCAACCATCTTTACCTTGATTGCTTTAGTCTTTTACTTCGGTGGCTTATCTGAACTCATCAAATGGTCACTCCCTGTGCTTTACCTTCTTTACCCATTAACAATCGCTATCGTTCTCTTGGTGCTTTGCTCTAAATTCTTCCAAAATAGCCCGATTGTCTATCGCTTGACAATCGCATTCACCATGATTCCTGCTCTTTACGATGCTTTATCTACCCTTTCAGCCATGACTGGTTTGTTTAACCTACCAAACGGAGTGGTATACTTCTTTACCAGCGTTGTCCCACTTGGTCAATTCTCAATGGGTTGGATTAGCTTTGCCGTCGTTGGATTTATCCTTGGCGTCATCGTTCAAAGAGTTCAAAAAAATTAACCTGCTAACACCCAAGCTAAAGGCGCTTGGGTGTTTTTGTGTGCATCAAAAAAGAAGATGCCAAGCACCTTCTTTTTATTTGTGGCTTAATTTATTGGTCAGGAAATCTCCGATAAATTGAATCAAGAAAATCAAAATGAGAATGAGTAAGGTTGCCACCAAGGTCACATCGGTATTTGAACGGTTGTAACCATAGTAAATGGCAATGTAACCAAGTCCTCCAGCACCGATAGCACCAGCCATAGCCGTTTCTCCGACAAGTGAAATCAAGGTCACTGTTGACACGCGAATAAGGTCTGGCAACCCTTCGCTTAGGTAAACCTTAATAATATCCCAAAGAGTTGCTCCTGAGGCCTGAGCAGCTTCAATCACCCCTTGGTCAAGTTCAGCCAAGACCACCTGTACCTGACGAGCAAAGAAAGGAAAGGTCGCTGCTGATAGAGGTACTAAAGCAGCTGTCATACCAAGGTTTGTCCCTACAATCCAGTAAGTCACTGGGGCAATAATCGCTAGCAAAATAATGAACGGAATGGCACGGAAAACAGATGTGATTTTATCTAGAATTTGAAATGCCACCTTGTTTTCGATGACCCCATTGGGTCCTGTTAACACCAAAAACAAGCCAACAATCAATCCTAAAAGCCCACCCACGACAAAAGAAATACTTGTCATGTAAAGGGTCGCGTAAATCGCGTCTGGCCAAGAATTCGTTCCCTCCCAGCCAATGCGGTAAACATTTGGTAAGTAGGTTTCAATCCATTCTGTCATTTAAGCACCTCGTTTCAAAACAGTCAAATCAATTCCAGCTTTTACAATCGCTTTTTGGGCTCCCATAAGGGCATCAGGCTCACCTGATAAGACCACAATCATCTCACCCACTGGAGTATCCGCCAAGATTTCGATATTCCCATAAAGGATATTTGCCGTTACTTCAAACTCTTTGTAAATTTGATTAAGGATAGGCTCATCAGTTGACCTTCCTGAGTATTTTAATTGCACCAATAAATCATTTTTTGGCAAGGTTTGGATGAAGTCTTGTTTTTCGATTTTCACCAAAGCTTCATCAATGCCCGTAGCCGTTTTGATAAATTCTTGGGTCAAAGCTTCTTTTGGACTAGTAAAAATGTCCAAAACAGAACCCTCTTCAATCAAATGCCCATTTTGCATCACGGCAACACGGTGGCAAATGTCTTTCACAATTTGCATTTCGTGCGTAATCATCACAACCGTCAAGCCCAATTTTTGGTTCAAATCTTGCAACAAGGTCAAAATTTGCTTGGTGGTTTTAGGGTCTAAGGCCGAGGTTGATTCGTCTGAAATCAAGATTTCAGGGTCATTTGCCAAGGCACGCGCAATCGCCACACGCTGTTTTTGACCACCCGATAATTGTGACGGGTAATTCTCCGCACGCTCTGACAAGCCGACCAACTCCAACAATTCCGACACTTTTTTGTCTTTTTCTTCTTTAGACAAAGATGAATGTCTAAGGGCAAAAGCCACATTTTGACGCGCCGTTTTTTGAGACATCAAATTGAAATGTTGGAAAATCATTCCAATTTTTTGGCGTTTTTGGCGTAATTTAGCTCCTTTTAACTGCACCTGACCATCTGAAAAGGTCACATCATCTCCAATGGTAATTGTACCAGACGTTGGTGGTTGTAGCAGGTTAATCGTACGCACTAAAGTCGATTTTCCTGCACCTGAATACCCAACGATACCATAGATATTGCCCTTGTTAATCGTGATAGAAACGTCTTTCACCGCTTCAATGGTGCGTCTTTTCTGATAAAAGGTAATGTCAATATTTTCTAGTTTAATAATGGGTTTTGTCATAACTCTTAATTAACTCCTCAATCATCTCAATGTGGGTGTAGTAATCAGCTAATTTTACATTTTCATCGCCAGCATGGTCGCTACTATTTGGATTACCAATTCCAAATGCCGCAATTGGAACTTCCAAGGCTTCAAAGATTTGGTGCATTGGGCCTGTTCCCGCAGTGGTTGGCAAGACAGATACTCCATTTGGTGAAAATGCCTTGGCAATCTCGATGACATTTAAAATAGCAGGGTCTGACATATCGCTACGATAAGCCTTTTCACCCAAGGTGTAAATCAATTCCACTTGTTCAAAACCGTGTTTGTCCAAATGCTTTCTAATGTGAGCAAGGGTTTCTTTTGGATCCAAGCCAGGTACCAAGCGAACTTCCATCTTAGATCTTGCTTTTGATGGTAAAATCGTTTTAACCCCTTGCCCTTGATAGCCTGACGTTATGCCTTCAATGGTAATAGCAGGCTCAAAAAAGACGGTTTTCACTAATGATTCTGTATCTTTGGTCAATAGCGGCAAGGTCAATCCATACAAGTCCTGCAAACGCTCAGGGTCTAAATTAGCGTGCTCCAAAGCCAATTGCCACTCTCGTTCATTTGGCGGTGTCACCTGGTCGTAAATGCCATCCACTAGCAAGCGTCCCTCATCATCTCGTAAGGATGTAATCGCCTTGAGCAAGTACCACGTTGCTGTATCAATCACCGCACCAAATTTCGAATGAATATCAATTTTCGCTGAATCCACGACCATATCAAAGGTCACAATGCCCTTGGTTCCACCTGAAATCTCGATTTGTCCTTTAGCATTTGAAATGCCTTGTTCCCAAACCAACAAATCCGCACCACGCAATTCATCAGCATATTTTTCCAGGTACGTTTCTAAACCAACAGAAGCCGATTCTTCTGCCCCTTCCATGAGAAAAATCACATTGACAGGTAAATCACCGTGCTGACGACGGTACTTTTGAACGGCAGTCAAACGCGCGGTAATGTGTCCTTTGTCATCATCCACACCGCGACCGTACATATACCCATCACGAACCGTCAATTCAAATGGATTGGATGTCCACGGTTGGTCATCATCAGCAGGCACCGTATCATAATGATTGTAAAAAATGATGGTTTTAGCTTCAGGATGACTACTCTTAAATCGAGCCAAAACCAGCGGTGCCGTACAGATATCGTCAATTGTCACCTCAGCACCAGCTTCTGTAAACAACTGCCCCAACTCACCCGCAACCTCAGCCAAACCAATCTGTTGAGCGAAGATGGATTTTTTGGCAATCAAACGCCCCAGCGCTTCAAAATAATACTGTGTGAGTTCATCTTGATAAAATTTTTCTAATTGCTCATTTTCGTTTACGACCATTTTGCTACCTTTCACAACGCTCACATTTTACTCAGAAATACCGCCTACAAAGAAAATCGGTGTGTTAAGAACACACCTGATTCTTATCTTTTGGCTCATTCATTTGATGATGACGATTCAGAAGTTGATGATGTTTTAGCACCTTTCCAAGCAGGAATATCGATACCGTTTGATGCTTTTTCGATTTCCTTACCAACTTCATCTGTTTGATAAACAGATACCAAAGTTTCAATGGCGTCAGCCTTGTCTGATTTCTTCCAATCTTTTTGGGCTGCAATCACGTTAATCCATTGGTCTGAATTATCATCGATTGGTTCTGTGTAAAGAGTTGTATCATAGTTAACATTTGCAGATTGGGCATAAGAGTTGTTGATAACTGCCGCATCTACTGAGTTAAGTGTTGAAGCTGTTTGTGCAGCATCCACTTCTTTGATATCCAAATTCTTTGGATTTGATGAAATGTTTTTGATAGTTGCCAACTCATTACCTGAAACATCCAATTTAATCAAACCAGCTGATTGAAGCAAGTAAAGGGCACGGCTTTCGTTTGACGCATCGTTTGGCACTGAGATAGTCGCTTTATCTGGAATATCTACAACATCTGTGTACTTAGCATCACCGTTATTTTTTGTTCCTGAGAACAAACGGATTGGGCTAAGAAAGGTATCAGCTACTTCAACGATAGTGCCGTCATTTTCTTTGTTCCAGTTACTCAAGAAATATTTGTGTTGGAAGGCGTTGACATCAATTTCCCCATTTTGAAGGGCTTCGTTTGGTTGGTTGTAATCTGTAAACTCAACCAATTTGATTTTAACACCTTTCTTTTCAGCCAATTCTGTGATTTCATCCCAAACAGGTTCTGTGCTATCATCCAATGTCATGATTCCAACTTTAAGTGTTGAGTCATCTGATGCTGATTTTGAGTTGCCTCCGCAAGCTGCCAATAAAACTGTTGATGCTGCAATCACACCTGCTAATCCAAATATCTTTTTCAATTTCATATCTATATCCTCTTTCATTTACTAAGTGATTTTATTGTATCCTATTTGGATATAGGTTTCAAATTGTTATTAACAAGTATTCTTTATAGTTTAAAACTATAACCACATTTTAATGAGAGGTTGGCAATTTCAAATCATCTGCACTTGGAGTGTAGTCGCCACCAAGGTATTGTTCTGCCAATTTAGACAAGGTACCATTTTCTTGTAAGGTTTTAAGACGTTTGTTGACGTAAGTTTGCAAGTCTTTTTGGTCATCACCGAAAATGAAGTAGATGTAAGGTTGGTCATCTGATTTCAAATCAATGGTCTTCAAGTTTGTTAATTGTTGGTTTTTGATAACTGTATTAACTGTTGGGGCGTCAAAAATCTTGAAGTCATACTTGCCATCGTTCAAGTTAGTCAACATTTGAGTAATGTTTTCGTTAGTATAATTGATGTCAACGGTGTCGTTACTGTGTTCTTGGTTGTATTTTTCCAATTGTGCAGCAGTTGTTGTCCCTTGAACCACTTGGGTTGAGTGACCACCAATATCATCGTAAGAGGTGATTTTACTATCATTTGGCACAACTAAAACAGATGGGGTTGAGCCGATAGGGTAAGAGAAGAGGTACTTATTGGCACGTTCTTTAGTGTAGCTGATATTGTTACCAGCCATTTGGTATTTGCCTGAGTCAATCCCTGTAAAAATAGATGCCCACTCGGTTTTCTTGAAAGTGACCTTGTATTTGTCAGAATCCTTAAAGACCGCTTTGGCAACTTCGATATCGTATCCTGTCAATTCTCCGTTGTCTTCATATGAGAATGGGGCCGTTGTTCCGACAGTCGCAAAGACCACTTCTTCTTTACCGCTTGATTTTTTAGAGGATGATTGTGACGAGCAAGCCGCTAAAACAAGGCTTGAGGCCAAAACCACACTTGTCACACCTAATGCTTTTTTCCAAAATGTCATATCCATAACTTCCTTTCCTTTTTTAAGACGCTTTTATCTTAACACCACTCTCGCTAGATAACAATTGATTTGATTGCAAGAAAAATAAGAAAAAGCCGCCTTCATCAGCTTTGTACTTATAATGTTTGAACCAAATAATGAAATAAGTTGCGGCTCTCCGTTCTGTCTAGCAACAACTCAGGATGCCACTGAATGCCTAAAATGGGAGCACCTTTCTTGCTTTCATAAGCTTCAATCGTGCCATCACGTGTATCACGCGCCGTCGCAACCAAGTCAGGTGCCAACTCTTTAACGCTTTGGCGATGAAAGGAATTAATCCAAGCACCTGATTTGACCAAATGGCTCACACGACTGTTGGGAACAACTGACACTTCATGTGAGGTACCTTCAACGTCTTCTTGCCAATGATTGTCTATGTTTTGATTCAAGGTACCGCCTAATGCTACATTTAGCAGCTGCATGCCTCGGCAAACCGCAAAAATAGGTTTTCTTTGACGCAAGGCTTCTTTAATCAAAGCCAATTCAAATTCATCACGTTCCAAAAAGTAATCGTCACTGTCGATAGTCTTTTCTTCACCGTAAAATGCTGGTGTCACATTTTGACCGCCAGATAAAATCAGCTTATCAATCATATCAATGTAAGCTTTAGCAAGAGCTGGGCTCCCAACTGGAATGATAACAGGAACGCCACCAGCAGCGGTAACGCCTTCAGATAAATGACGCGACACCGTATCAAAACGAATGCCTGACATCTCTGGTATTTCTTTTTCATTTCCTGTAATCCCAACAATGACTTGCTTCATTTAACATCCTCTCCTTCCTTTATTTGAGATTCGCTCATTACAATAACCCTATTTTAGACCAAAACGCCACGCTTTTCCAATAGATTTTTATTATCACTCAGATAACAGAAAGCTATCACTCAAAACGAAAAAGACAGTCAGTAATAAGAACTGACTATCTTTTGTGGTGTTTGTGGTGTATAGATTAAAAATCAGCAACGTTGTGGTAAACTTTTTGCACGTCCTCGTCATCTTCAAGAACGTCAATTAGTTTTTCAAAGACTTCAAGGTCTTCACCATCAAGAGTGACTTCTGATTGTGGAATCATTTCAAGCTCAGTCACTTTGAATTCGTCAATACCGTTGGCACGCAAAGCTTCGATACCTTTGTGAAGGTCAGTTGGTGCTGTGTAAACTGTTACCACACCATCCTCTGCTTCAACATCCTCAACGTCAACGTCTGCTTCAAGCAATTGTTCAAAAACAGCATCGGCATCGTCACCGTCAAACACGATAACCCCTTTTTTGTCAAAAAGGTATGATACAGAACCTGCTGCTCCCATGTTACCACCGTTTTTACCAAATGCTGAACGGAGGTTAGCAGCTGTACGGTTAACGTTACTTGTCAAAGTGTCTACGATAATCATTGAACCATTTGGTCCAAAGCCTTCGTAACGTCCTTCAACGAAGGTTTCGTCTGTATTACCTTTTGCTTTATCAATGGCGCGGTCGATAACGTGTTTTGGCACTTGGGCTTGTTTTGCACGCTCAAGTACAAATTTCAAAGCTGAGTTTGATTCTGGATCTGGTTCACCTTTTTTAGCAGCAACATAGATTTCAACACCAAATTTAGCGTAAACTTTTGAGTTAGCACCATCTTTGGCAGTTTTTTTGGCAACAATATTGGCCCACTTACGTCCCATGGGTATTCTCCTTTGTAAAGATTATTATTTGTTTTAGCATAGTTAATTAATGATTGGCTACAAAATAGCCAAATATCAAACTACTGAACTAGCAAAAGCTAAATTCGTAATCCTTTTTATTATAGCACTTTGACAAGGCTGTGTAAAATGGGGATGGAAAATTAGAAGAGAAAACTGAGCTCAACAAAAGCTCAGTCTTTTTATTTATTTTGTAAGCGCTTATTTCTCGATTCTAATCGGCACTTTTCCCCAAGTTTGTTCTTGAAGTTGTGGATTTCCAAGCTGATAGACTTGGTCAGCTTGTTGCGTCACCGCATCCCACGGTTTGGCACCGATTCGAGCGACGATATCCACAGACTTTTTCACCGTTTTAAGGTGTTTTTGCCCTTTTTCGGTAAATCCGAGCACATGTACCGCTTCTGGCAATGGCTTTTCCACAGCTCCGACCAAGATATAAGCCAAAATGCGGCGGATTCGAGCCTTCGTGTAGCGTTTTGTGGCGACTTTATCCACCAATTCGTCCACAGTCGCTACGCTCCGAATAGCAGAGCGGATACGGCTGGCTAACTCTTCATTTACCTGGAAAACCCCTGTCAAATCAGGATTTGTCACGATTTGGTACTTGAGCAATTGGAAATAATTCTCCCAAGTCACTTGAGGGGCGCCTAGGAAAAGGTCAGCTTGCGGCATGAATTTATCCACAAAATCCTTGTCTTGTCTGTGGATACGCAGATTTGTCGCGGAAGCAAATGCGACATCTGTCTCAAGCGAGTGATAACCAGCTCCCTGACGCATGATTGGGCTAAGATTGATTGATTTTCCTACGCAAGCTTTGGCATAAGAAAGCCCCAAAATATGATTTGGCGTGTTGCCTGTGAAGTTGACACCAGCAAATGTCTCCCACATTTTCTGCGTTTTCTGTGGATAAGACAAATTATCTGGCAAATTTTGCAAGTAATCCACCATTTTCTGTTGATTATCCGCATAAATCTGTGAAAAGTGTTGATAATCCAGATTTTCTTCCGTTCCAAATGCTAAGTTATCCACACCAAGGCGCTCTAAAATGTCCACCGCACCCTGCGCAAAGTAGTCCGCTGACTGAACAGCCACCAAAAATGGCAGCTCAACCACCAAATCAGCACCACATTTCAGAGCCATTTCCGCGCGCGTCCATTTGTCCACAACCGCAGGCTCGCCACGCTGCACAAAATTCCCAGACATGGCAACAATCTTCAAACCCTCAGCCTGTGACAGCAAATAACAATGTCCATTATGAAAAGGATTAAACTCAGCAACGATACCAGTGATAGTCATGTTGTGCTCCTAAACTACGATTTTAACAGTTCTACTATTATAGCATACTTAGGTATAATGAGAAACACTAAAAATATCGATTTGTTAATTGTCCATTTGAAGCTGAACAACCATTTCTTGAACTAATTTTGATACTTCGTCCAAACTGACAGCAAACCATTCATTGACTGTAATTTCTTTTCCTGATGCTGATATAAGAGAAAGCTCTAAACGCTTATCAGCCAGAGCATGATGCAGGTAAGTTTCAACTTTTCTGGCATCTATATTCTGAATTTCATAACTTGTAACTAATTTTACAGGTGAGTATAAATACGTTGATTCATTTTCAGTATTCGATAATCTCTTTGTAATATCTTTTGCGTAGCCAATCTTATAAAGATTTTCCATTTTTAAGAAACGTTCATCTTTTCCAGCATACTTAACAACATAAATATATCCTGTCGTGATATGCTTCTCACCCATAATCTCCAAATCTTCGATTTTTTCAGTTACCAAACGACCATTTCTTTTTTTATCATAAAGAGAAGATACTAAACTAAGAAGCCAAATAAAGTTTTCAGTACCATTTTCATACACTGTATGAACTTTGTACTTTCTGTCTGTACTTTCTGATACTTCTTGACCTGTCTCAGGATTATAAATTTTATCCACGTACAGCATTACACCATTATCAATATAGAAATTTCCTTGTTTAATCGGACTCTTTTGACTAATTTCAACATCTGAAATATTACGTATTTGACGACTACCATCTGCCAAATCAGCCCTAACAGCCATAAAAAGATTTTTATAATAACTAAAATGATTTCCCATAGATTTACGCTGATGAGACTTGGTTTTGACACTAACAGTTCTTTTATATCTTTTTGAATCAAAAAGTTTACTATCTAATTCTAGACCTTCAAAAAGGCTGTCATCAGATAAAATATCATCTAAATCATCGAACATAAAATCCTCCTTCTAATAGATTTTCAAACTAAAAATCGAATTATTCAGTGTAGAGAAGCTACGACGGTGGTTCCAATACTTCCTAGGAGGTGGTGCCTATGATAATAGACACAAAATCTGTTGGAAAAGAGGAACATTTTTGTCTGTTGCTGATGCACTACTAGTCATGATTGCTTTTGCAAGTTTCTTGTAGACTTGATTGGCTTAGTAATAGTCATCATAACACTTAAAGACAAATAAAATACCGTCATTGCTTTGGGACAGCTGACGGTATTTTGTACTTAAAACTGTAAATCACCGAAATGGCTCTACGATGGAGCTGGATAATTATCTAGCTCCTTTTTTGTAGTCTCAGTGTATCAAAATGATAATCATCTGTCAAAAGATTACTTTTTCAGTAATCCAAAAACATCATAGTTTAGGTATTTTGACCAGTCTTCAGGTTTATTTCGAATGCCTTTGAGTCGTGAATATAATTTTCGTTCTTTCATATTACGCGACTTGGTCGGTTCTTTGCCATTCTCCCTGACCCATTCAACAATTTCTTGAAATTTTTC
>NZ_DBPA01000004.1:0-3796 GCF_002300045.1 Streptococcus sp. UBA632
TTTGAACTTGAAATTTGGCTTTCAAAATATGATCTAAAGTATTCTAAAAAATTTAGAACAAACTATTGACAATTCTTATAGTTTTTCTTTCCTACGATGGTAACCAAGGTTTTAGGTTAAAAGGACATTTGATTATAAGCATATTGGAAAGCCTTTAGCACGTCCTTTGGAGCTTGGTCATAGGAAACTGAAGATTCTAGATTGCCCTTGACCACAATACGGTTGGTCGCAGCTTGGTCGGTACACGTCACCAAGGTTACCTCAGATTGCCCAGGACTGTCGTTTAGCACATCTGAGCGGTCAGGTGCTACTGACTCCACTGACGTGATGACATAGGTGTAAATCATTGATTTGTCCGTCAAATAAATCGTCATGCCAGTTTTAGCACGTTCAAGTGGTGAAAAGAGCATTTTAGACGAACCTTCCAATTCAAAAACGTGATGGCTGGCGAGTGCGTAATTATTGACCCCGCCCATAACTTGATTTTTCTTCATCGTCCCAGCGCCGTAAGATAATTCTGTATTGCCCAAGCCTTTAAAAATAGGAAGATTGATGTCTAAATCAGGGATGGCAATTCCACCAATCGCAGGCAAATCAACCTGACTCGTCTGATTTTTTAAAACAGACTGCAAACTGATTGGCTCAACCGCTGAAAAATCATAAGTCACGTCTGCCGACTGGTTTTTTTCCAGTGTTTTTTTAGATACTTTTTCGATTTGGTAACGATTTGACTGGCGACCAATCAAAAAATTACAAATAGACTGATTAAAAATCAAGGCTAGACCAACGACGATTAAAACAAAGCAGATAAAGACTTTCAGAGTTGTTTCGAATCTTCTTTTCATATCCTTATAGCCTTATGCTTCATCATTTTCTTCTTCGGGATGGACGAGGGTAAAGGTCATGATTTTAGAATCTTGGTACAATTTCATGACTTTAACGCCCAAGGTTGAACGACCTGTTTGCGAAATATTAGACACACCTGTACGAATGACAACACCTGTATCTGTAATAACCATGATATCCTCGTCACCATTGACAGTTGCTAGACCAGCTAACAGACCATTTTTCTCAGTGATCTTAATAGTCTTAATACCTTTACCACCGCGACCTTTAGTTGGGTATTCAGATGCAGCTGTACGTTTGCCGTAGCCCTTCTCTGTAATCACAAGCACTTCTTGGTCATCTGTGATGCGTGAAGCACCCACAACAGCGTCACCCTCACGAAGATTTACCCCACGAACACCTGAAGCTGAGCGGCTCATACTACGAACAGCACTTTCTTTAAAGCGGACACTATAACCAAAACGTGTTCCAATGATGATATCATCATCGCCGCTTGTTCGGATAACATTGATTAACTCATCACCGTCTTTAAGGGTAATAGCCTTCAGACCATTTTGACGAATATGCGCAAATTCAGACTCCTTAGTTCGCTTGATAATCCCATTTCGTGTCACAAAGAAGAAATAATTTTCTTCTGACTCAGCTTGTGTGGCTCTGATGATGGTTTGAACCACTTCGTCCTCGTCCAATTTCAAGAGATTGACAATTGGTAATCCCTTGGCACTGCGACCGTATTCAGGGATTTCATAGCCCTTCAAACGGTAAACACGACCACGATTGGTCATAAAGTAAACGTAATCGTGAGTATTTGTCGATACCAATTCTCGCACAAAGTCATCGTCATTGACACCTGTTCCCTTGACTCCACGACCGCCACGTTTTTGCGAACGGAATTCGTCTTGAGAAAGGCGTTTAACGTAACCATTATCAGACAAGGTGATGAGAACATCGCTTTCTTCAATCAAATCTTCATCGTCTAGTGAAAGCACTTCTCCCACCATCAATTCTGTACGGCGAGGGTCAGCATATTTACGCTTAATCTCGTCCATTTCTTCTTTGATGATCGCAATAATACGCTCTGGTTTGGCTAAAATATCCGACAAATCAGCAATCAAAGCCAACAAATCATCGTATTCATCTTGGATTTTTTCCCTTTCCAAACCAGTCAAACGACGCAAACGCATATCAAGGATAGCTTGACTTTGACGTTCTGACAATTGGAAACGTTCCATCAATTCTTTTTGTGCCAAAACATCGGTTTCGCTATTGCGGATAATGCTAATCACTTCGTCCAAGTGGTCTAAAGCAATCAGCAAGCCTTCCAAGATGTGAGCGCGTTTTTCTGCCTTTGCTTTATCAAATTTTGTGCGGCGAACAATCACATCTTTTTGGTGCTCGATGTAATCAACAATAATCTGTTTGAGTGATAAAATCTTAGGCACACCATTTTCAATCGCCAGCATATTAAAACTATAATTGGTTTGCAAGCTGGTCAATTTAAAAAGATTATTCAAAATCACATTAGCAGAGGCATCACGACGCACTTCAATAACAAAGCGAATACCTTCGCGGCTTGATTCATCACGTACCGCTGTGATTCCTTCGATACGCTTTTCTTGCGTCAAACGCACGATGTGTTCGTGTACCTTAGTTTTATTGACGCCATAAGGGAACTCCGTCACCACGATACGCTCACGACCACTCTTAGTTGTTTCAATCTCTGCACGTGAACGCAGGATAATAGACCCCTTACCTGTTTCATAAGCTTTGTAAATCCCTGAACGTCCCATTACCAAAGCCCCTGTTGGGAAATCTGGTCCAGGCAAGACTTCCATCAATTCACGCGTCGTCACGTCAGGATTATCCATCACCAACTTAACCGCATCAATCGATTCGCCTAAGTTGTGCGGTGGGATATTTGTCGCCATACCGACGGCAATCCCTGTTGCACCATTGACCAACAAATTAGGAAAACGCGATGGTAAGACCAAAGGCTCACGTTCGCTACCATCGTAGTTATCTTGGAAATCAACTGTTTTTTTGTTGATATCACGCAACATCTCTAGCGCAATTTTGCTCATTCGGGCTTCGGTATAACGTTGTGCCGCTGCACCATCACCATCCATTGAACCAAAGTTTCCGTGACCATCAACCAACATATGACGATAGCTCCACCATTGAGCCATTCGAACCATAGCTTCATAAATCGAAGAATCACCATGAGGGTGATATTTACCCATGACATCCCCTGTGATACGAGCTGATTTTTTATGCGGTTTATCAGGCGTTACTCCAAGCTCATTCATTCCATAAAGAATGCGGCGATGAACAGGCTTTAACCCATCGCGAACATCTGGCAGTGCGCGTGCGACAATAACAGACATCGCATAATCGATAAAACTTACTTTCATCTCTGAGGTTAGATTAACGTCAATTAAATTCTTATCCTGCATTAAGGAAAAACTCTCCTCCTCTACTGTAAAACTCTTCTATATTATACCATATTTTTCCTAGAAACGACATGGCTAGCCAAACTTAGATTGACTACACTAAAATAAAATTTCACAAAGTTTTTAGAATAAATTAGTGACATATCTCACGTAACGTGCTAAAATATAAACGTATGAGGCTTTAACCTCAAAAAAAGTTAAGGAGATGTTTAGATAATGACTGCAACTAAACAACACAAAAAAGTTATCCTTGTTGGTGATGGTGCCGTTGGATCATCTTACGCATTTGCGCTTGTAAACCAAGGAATCGCACAAGAACTTGGTATCATCGAAATTCCACAACTTTTCAACAAAGCTGTTGGTGACGCTGAAGATTTGAGCCACGCTCTTGCATTCACTTCACCTAAAAAAATCTACGCTGCTAAATACGAAGACTGTGCAGATGCTGATCTTGTCGTAATTACTGCTGGTGCTCCTCAAAAACCAGGTGAAACTCGTCT